>CALMOO010000629.1 GCA_937871705.1 uncultured Hymenobacter sp. | reverse complement strand
GTCGTAGCATGCTACCCCCCTCCCCAGGTCGTGGGTGGCGCGGTCGGCCGAGTCGAGCGAAAAGTGCAGCATATCGACCTTGCCACGCAGCTTCTCCGCGTTTTTGGGGTAGAGCAGACCGTTGGTGGTAACGGTCGTGATAAAGCCCAATTGCTTAGCCAGGGCCAGAAACTCGGGCAGTTGGCGATGCAACAGCGGCTCGCCACCCGTGAAGTCTATCACCTTCACGCCTAAGCGCTTGAGGTCGCGCAAATTTGCTTCTACGTCTTCGAGCGTGATATAGGGCGAAGGCTTTTCCCAGATGTCGCAAAACGCGCACTTCGCATTGCAGCGGTACGTGACGTAGTAGTTGCAGAGCACCGGGTGGCGAACAAGACGCATAGTTTTGAGCTGTTAGCCGTTAGCTAGTAGCTGCTAGCTTTTTCTTCTCGCCGCCAATTCAACGGCTCAACGAAGCTAACAGCTAACAATTGAAAGCTACTAGCGAAGCTTAATGCGGCAGCTTGCCCCAGGCTACCGCATCCCAGTGGGCGGGGGTAGCAGCGAGCGCCTCGGCTGTAGCTTCCCCAAAGTGCTCCTGGTAGTAGGTGCAAAAACCTTTGAGCGGGCAGCGCGGGCAGTTGGGCTTCAGGAAAAAGCAGATTTGTTGGCCGTGCCAGTAGTTGTGCTTATGAAAATTGAACAGGCCCTCAGGGTCGAGGGTGGGGCTGAGTAGCGCCAACAGCACGCCGTGCGCCTTTTCGACCGACACCTTGGGGCCCAAGAAGCCAACCCGCTGCGCTACCCGGTGCACGTGCGCATCGACGGGCAGCACGGGCTTGCGAAAGTTGAAGAGCAGCACCAGCGAAGCCGTTTTCAGGCCGATACCGGGCATCTCGGTAAGCCAGGCCATGCTGCGCTCGGTGGGCCAGTCGGCCAAAAAGTCGAGCGTGAAGCTACCCCCCGTTTCGGCCTTAATGCGCCGCAGAATGTCTTGGATGCGCGGCGCCTGCGTAGCCGGCCAGCGCGTGGTGCGAATGGCATGAATCAGGTCGTCGAGCGGCGCGGCCAGCACGCCCTCCCAGTCGCCAAAGGCTTCGAGCATGCGGTCGTAGGCCAGCTCCTCGTCAGCGTGGGTGGTGCGGTGCGAGAGCACGGTCGAAATTAGTTCACGCATGGGCGTGCGGCGGGCCGCCGTCGGCACCCGCCCATAAAATTCGTCCAGAATGGCGTGGTCGGCTAAGGCCTTTTCGGCAGGCGAGCTAAGGTAACTGGCGGGGGTAGGCATACCCGGTTGTACCGCCTGGCTGGCACCCAGGTTGTGCTTATACCCAAAAAAACGGCAGCTCCTTGCGAAGCTGCCGTTTTTCAAAAAATTAGTTAAGCTTACAGCTGACCTTTTTTGGCCGCCTTCTGCATCTTCTCGTTAGCGAAGATGGCAACCTCCACGCGGCGGTTGGCAGCTTTGCCAGCAGCGGTGGTGTTGTCGGCCACGGGCTGGGTCGAGCCATAGCCCGTAGCCGTGATGCGGCTAGTATCTACACCTTTAGCAGTCAGCTCGTTGGCTACTGCCTGCGCGCGGCGCTGGCTCAGGGGCTTGTTGATGGCATCGGTGCCCGAAGCATCGGTGTGGCCTTCAATCACGACGTTGGTATCGGCATATTTCTGCAGCGTAGTGGCCAACTCGTCGATATTACCGGTTGCGCCTGACGTCAGAGTCGAAGAGTTGGAGGCGAACAGGATGCCCGAAGCGAAAGTGATTTTAATGCCCTCACCCACGCGCTCCACCTTGGCACCTTCCAAGTCGCGGCGCAGTTCGGCAGCTTGCTTGTCCATCTTGCGCCCAATGAGCGCGCCCGCGCCGCCACCCAGGGCAGCCCCCAAAATGGCACCTTTCGCCGTGCCCGACTTACCGCCAATAACACGGCCCAGCACGGCACCGCCTGCTGCGCCGCCCAGGCCGCCAATAATGCCGCCTTTCAGCGTTTTGCTCATGCCGGCAGGCTTGTCGGTGCTCACCGTAGTCGATTGAGCTTGGGCGAAGTGACCTACCAGCAACAGCAGCGCAAGCAGATAAGAGAAAGAGAATCGTACGATTTTCATGTAATAGGAAAAGGAATTAAACGTGATGATTTGTTAACCTTAAGCAGTAGCGCCAAGAGCCGGCAAGTTCGGCACGCTACAACCACCTTGCCAAACATTGCGCTGCAAGCGCGCTTTTTTCGGATTATCGCACGCTTTACTTTTCGCTAATGCCACGAAAGCCCGGCGTGAGGCCAGGCTTTCTTCATTATCAACAAAAGCTTAGCTACTGGCTATTTCTTGTTTTTATAATGGTTGTAGCGCGCCGGGTCTTTCTTTTTGTCTTGGTTGCGGCCAATAAGCCCGCCGCCTACTACCCCCGCTGCAGCCCCAATAATGGCTCCTTTGCCGCCGCCAATAACGGCCCCGGTAGCAGCCCCGGCACCCCCGCCAATAGCCGCGCCCTTGGCCTTGCGGCTCCAGCCTTTGTTGTCCTGCGCCTGCGCAGCCGAGCTACCAAGCACAAAGAGAGTTAGTAGCAAAAGAAAGAATTTTGTGAAAGCTTTCATGGTGAAGAAGAGTAAGGTGGAAGGCAAAAACAGCAGCTTGTTAGGCTACTGAGCATTTTAACGTAGGCTGTACGGTAGAGGTTATCGCACAAAAAAGTCTGGGCGCCTAAGCACCCAGACTTTCGGTTTAAGCTACTTTGTGAGCTATTTACAGCTTGCCGGCCTCGGCCGCTTTCTTCATTTTTTCGTTGGCGTAGATGGCAACTTCTACCCGGCGGTTGGCCTGCTTGCCTTCGGCGGTGCTGTTGTCGGCCACGGGCTGCGTCGAGCCGTAGCCTTTGGTAGTGATGCGGGTAGTGGCTACGCCCTGCGCTGTAAGGCTGGTTGCCACCGACTGGGCGCGGTTCTCGCTCAAGGGCTGATTAATAGCGTCGGTGCCGGTGTTGTCGGTGTGGCCTTCCACGAGCACGTTGGTATCGGGGTATTTTTGGAGGGTAGCCGCCAACTTCTGGATATCGGCCTGCGAAGTGGGGCGCAAAGCGCTGCTGTTGGTATCGAATAGAATGCCCGAGTCGAAGGTAATCTTGATGCCTTCGCCCACGCGCTCTACTTTGGCGTTGGCCATGTCGCGCTGCAGTTCAGCAGCTTGCTGGTCCATTTTGTGGCCAATGAGCGCGCCCGCGCCGCCACCCACGGCGGCACCCAGGATAGCGCCGGCCGCCGTGCCACCCTTGCCGCCAATGAGACGGCCCAGTACGGCGCCCGCTACGGCGCCCCCACCGGCCCCAAACAGGCCGCCCTGGGTAGTCTTGTTCATGCCCGTTTTACGGGCGCCAGTGCCGTTGTTGCTCGATAGGTCGGGCTGCGTGGTAGCTTGCTTTGAGGAAGCGCACGAGCCCAGCAGCATTACAAAAGCCATCAAGGTGGCTAGTAGAGACTTAGTAGTAGTCATGTAGATAGGTATTGGTAAAAACGTTGGTTTCGCAACCGGGCAGTATACGAAAAAGCCTGCTCCAGTTGTTGGAGCAGGCTTTCCCAAAGTCGTGCCAAGAGGTGAATGAAGGCACCGTTTGTCACTCACTACCTCGTTCATTCATCATTCCCAGCAGGTCAGCAAGGCGCTGCTTTAGCTCGCGGCGGTCGACGATAAAATCGAGGAAGCCGTGCTCCAGCACAAACTCGGCGCTTTGGAAACCCTTGGGCAAGTCTTTGCCGATGGTTTCCTTGATGACGCGCGGGCCGGCGAAGCCAATGAGGGCGCCAGGCTCGGCAATGTTAAAATCGCCAAGCATGGCGAACGACGCCGTGACGCCGCCCGTGGTGGGGTCGGTGAGCAGGCTCACATAGGGTACGCC
>CALMOO010000628.1:1631-3011 GCA_937871705.1 uncultured Hymenobacter sp. | reverse complement strand
GCTCCGGGGCCTGCACGCTGCCTTGGGCTCGGCTACTCGGCTAACAGGTGCTGGTGGCTGTTGCTTCCGTTCATAGCACTGAGCTGGCAGAAGAAGTAGAAACCCAGGCTTGCTTTTTTGCGCCGTTTTAAAAGGTAAGAAAGCCGCTAGCCCCTTTTTAGCCCGGGATAAGCGAAGTTGGCTACTCCTCTTTACTTGTCAGTAGTGAGCCATGAGCCGCGGATAGACAGTAGCAAGTGAGCGAGCAGTGTAATGTATTATACATTTGGGCGATTGTGAGCCCGGCATTGCGCAGGTAGCTGCTGAATGACCAGCTGTCAATTCCTTTTTCACCTTCCTTTCTTCATGAAAACTCTTACGTTGTCCTCCGTGGTGCTGGCGGGCCTGCTCGCCGCTTGCGGCAGCAAAAAGACCGCCGACGAAACCACCACGCCTCCGTCCGACGCCTCGGCTACCACGGCCCCGGCGGCCCCGGCTGAAACTCCGGCTGCGGCGCCAACCACGGCTGCGGCCCCGGCCGCGACGTTCGACATCAACACGGTGCCGATTTCGACGGCCAACCTGGGCGGCTTTCCTTACCTGGGTAAGCTGCCGGGTTACAAAATCAATGTTCCCTCCGACAGCGTGGCGTTTGAATTTGACCGCACCTACGTGTACGACGGCAAAAACATCGTGCCTGTGGAGGGCCGCGTGTTGCGCCGCGAATACGTACCGGTGAACGACCAGAAAGAAACCTCGGAGCTGATGATGCAGCGCAACTACGAAAACCTGGTGAAAAGCCTCGGCGGCGTGCAGGTATCGTCGGGGCAACTGCCCGCCGAACCGGTGGACAAGCTAGGCCGTGAGGAATTTAATAAGCACAGCGGGGGCATCGACCCGGGCAACCAGGTAGACACGTATGTGATTCGCCAGAAGGATAAAGAAGTATGGGTGCAGCTGCGACCCGACCACTACCGCTACCAACTCAATGTGACCGAGAAGGCCGCCATGCCGCAAAAAGTGACGATTGTCCCGGCCGAGGAGTTAAAAAAAAACTAGTAGCTGAAGGCCACGTGGCCCTCTACCTCAACTTCGACACCGACCAGGCCACCTTACGGCCCGATGCCCAGCCCACCCTGGCTGAGGTAGAAAAGCTGCTGCGGCAAAGCCCCGGCCTGCGCCTAAGCGTGCAGGGCCACACCGACAACGCGGGCACCCCGGCCCACAACCAGCAGCTCAGCGAGGCCCGCGCCCGCACCGTGGTGGCGGCCCTAGTGGGGGCCGGCACGGCTGCCGACCGCCTCGAAGCCGCCGGCTTTGGCCAAACCCGCCCCGTAGCCGACAACGCCACCGAAGCCGGCCGCGCCCAAAACCGACGCGTGGAACTGGTGCAGCGCTAAC
>CALMOO010000628.1:0-1621 GCA_937871705.1 uncultured Hymenobacter sp. | reverse complement strand
GCCCATGATAAAGCGTCCCGCTGATTGGTGGGGCGCTTTATCATGGGCGGGCGGTGGCCGATGCTTTTTGACGCTTGGTGGTTTCGGACTCAAGCGCAATTCAGGGTTTCCTTCTTTTACTCGGCTAGCAGGTGCTGGGCGTGAAGCCAGTCGAAGATGAGCTGGTCGACAGCTGATACCTGGGGGCGGTGGCGGTAGGTGAGCCACACGACCTCCTCAATTTCGGCGGCGGGCTGGAGGGTGCCGAGGTAGCGCGGGGCCCAGTAACAGGTCATGCGCACCAGCACGCCGGCGGGGTGGCCGTGGGCGGGGGCTTCGAAGGTGCCGGCGTGGGTTAGGCTGGTGGGGTCGAGCAGTACGGTTAGCTCTTCCTGGATTTCGCGCAGCAGGGTTTGGGCATCGGTTTCGCCGGGCTCGCGCTTGCCACCGGGCAGGTAGTAGCGGTCCTTGCCGCGGCTGCGGGTACTCAGCAGCTGGCCGTCGCGCAGGTGCAGCCAGGCAATTTTGTCAATCATGTGAGCGCGTAAGGTGGGCTGCCAGGGCTTGTAAAGAAGAGGCTGCACCAGTTCCATTTGAGCTATACTAGCGCATGGGCTGCGAGTACTGAGTGGCAACTGGAACGAGCCGGCTGTGGAGTTGCCCCAATTGAAATTTCAAAAGCCTAGTGACTGCTAAGCTTTTCTCATTATCCTTTGTGAAAATCTTGTGATTATAATACATTTGGCTGCTGAATATAAGCTACTTGCAACTTCTTGCCTTCGCTCTACCCTACCTACATCCGTTGGCAACGAGACACTGCTGGCAAGCACTGGCTTAATACACACACGCAGCGACAACTACCATTTAATTTGCCTAAATCACTGGCCGCCTTATGAAAAAGTTTATTCGATTCTATTGGCGCCACATTATAATTTTACAGCTTTCGTTTTTCATCTTCTTAGTAGTAATAGTAGGCTTTATTTCGTTGGCTACCAGCCACAACTATTTCTACCGAATTTTCTTAGGTAGGAATGTAACCGATTTAATTGGTATTATTTCGCTCGCAATTTCGTTTACGGCTTTTTTCTCCATCATATTCTCTCTGCAGCAGACGATACATAACAGACAGAATGAATTAAAGCAGATTACCATCGACCTATTTAAAGAACTACGCGGCCAGCATTTTAGAGAGGTGCGGAATAATTGTTGGGCGGTGAAATCGAAATGGGATAAAGACGCCGCTCCTGACGGGTATCGCAGCAGAATGATTCAGGCAATGTTTACGGAGGAAGACAATGTTGATATTACGAGCGAGCAGATTCAGGCAGTTTATGATTTGATTGGTTTTTACACCATACTCAGTCTCTATCGGGGAAATGAAAACGATATTAGAAGTCTCAATTACTTTTATTATGGTTGGTGGCGAAAGTTCCTTTATGAGCTTTCTGAGTACAAAGACCCACAGCGGATTAAATACTTATTTGCCCACGAAATCTCACCTAGAACCAGGTTCTCACTTAGTAGGCAAACATATATTGACAACGTTACGCTTAAACCAGTATTAAACAGGCTAGACACTTTATGTGGGTTTGACAACCTTCCTGGTGATTTTGAAATGCATACCAGCGGCGGCTAACTACTA
>CALMOO010000627.1 GCA_937871705.1 uncultured Hymenobacter sp. | reverse complement strand
GAGGAGTACGAGCTAAGCGATGGCAACGCGGACAGCTATTTAGTAGCGCTTCACCGCCATGCTCATCAAAGATTTTCTGAGCTATTCTCGTGCGGAAAGCTATAATCCCATCTTCCAACAACGTAAGCACTTCTGCATCGCTCGACAGCCAGCCAGTACGCAATAGCATTGTGCGCATTCGTTCACGCACTTCGATATGGTCGTTGGCTGCTAGCTTTTCATCGTGTTATAAGTGCTCGTCCAGTCAGTAGCGAGCTGTAATAGCTAAGAAGATAATTAATAACCTCTGACTCCACCAGCAACCGAATTACTTAAACGCCTGAATACCGGTAATATCCGCCCCCGTTATCAGCAGGTGAATGTCGTGGGTGCCCTCGTAGGTAATCACCGATTCCAGGTTCATCATGTGGCGCATGATGGGGTACTCGCCCGTGATGCCCATGCCGCCGTGAATCTGGCGGGCCTCGCGGGCTACGTGCAGGGCCATATCCACGGAGTTGCGCTTGGCCATGCTGATTTGAGCGCTGGTGGCTTTGCCTTCGTTCTTCAAAACACCCAGGCGCCACGCCATGAGCTGAGCTTTGGTGATTTCGGTAATCATCTCGGCCAGCTTGCGCTGCTGCAACTGGAAACCGGCAATGGGCTTGCCAAACTGCTCGCGCTGCAACGAGTACTTCAGGGCCGACTCGTAGCAGTCGATGGCTGCGCCAATGGCGCCCCAGGCGATGCCGAAGCGGGCCGAGTCGAGGCAGCTCAACGGGCCTCTGAGGCCCTCCACGTTGGGCAGAATATTTTCTTTTGGAATGCGCACGTTGTCGAACACCAGCTCGCCGGTGGTGCTGGCGCGCAGGCTCCACTTGTTGTGAATTTCGGGGGTAGTGAAGCCTTCCATGCCGCGCTCCACGATGACGCCCTTGATGCGGCCTTGCTCGTTTTTGGCCCACACCACGGCCACCTGGCACTCGGGCGAATTCGATATCCAGAGCTTGGCGCCGTTGAGCACGTAGTGGTCACCTTCCTCCCGAATATTAGTAGTCATGCCGCCGGGGTTCGAGCCGTGGTCGGGCTCGGTGAGGCCGAAGCAGCCCAGCCACTCGCCGCTCGCCAGCTTAGGCAAGAACTTGCGGCGCTGCTCCTCCGAGCCGTATTGGTAGATGGGGAACATCACCAGCGAGCCCTGCACCGAAGCCGTGGAGCGCATACCCGAATCGCCGCGCTCTATTTCCTGCATGATGAGGCCGTAGCTGATGTAGTCGAGCCCGCCCCCACCGTACTCCTGCGGAATAGTGGGGCCAAACGCGCCTACCTCGCCAAACTTGCGCACAATCTCGGAGGGGAAATGCGCCTGCTGGGCCCACTTCTCGATGTTCGGCGAAATCTCTTTTTTCACAAAGTCGCGCATGCTCTGCCGAATGAGGATGTGCTCCTCCGTAAGCAGGCCGTCGAGGTCGAAATAATCGGTAAAGCCGTTTGCGTTGATGCTGCCTTTCTGGGCGGTGTGGGCTTTGGCTTCGGGCGAGAGAACGTCGGCGATGGAGGACATGAGTAGGAGGGGTAGGGTTTCAGCAAAGATAACCGAGCCGCTTAGGGCTGAGTTCTGCGTGCCTAGTGATATGCGTCCTACCCTACCACCGCAAGTTCAGCGAAGCCAAAAAGTTCTGCCGGGCCTGAGGGTAGTAGTAGCTCTGGTAATACGACTGCCCGCCGCTGAGATAGCCGTAAGTATAGCCATTATTCACGTAAGTGGCGCCGAATACATTGTTCAGCACGCCGGCAATTTCAATCTCGCGGAAGCCCAATTTCTCGGGGTGCCAGAGGTAGCGCACGCGCACATCCTGCACGTAGTAGTGCGGGATGCTCCGATTGTCGGTGGCTGTGTTGTCGAGGTACTGGCGGCTGGCGTAGCGGGCCAGCGTGGCTATGCGCAAGCCGGGTAGCGGCTCGTATTCCAGGGTATAAGCGAACGTCAGGCTAGGCGAAAACGAGATATCCGTCTGTTTGTAGCTCGTGCCTTGCTCGGTATTGATATCGTAGTCGAAGAGGTAGTCGGTGTAGTTATTAATCTTGTTTCGGCTTACCGTTGCCGTAGGGCTAAAAGTGAGCCCTTTCGCCACCTGCGCGGCGGCTTGCAGCTCGATGCCCGTGCGGTACGAGTCGCGCACGTTAGTATGGATGGGGTTGCCCACGTCGTCGAGGTGGCCGCTCAGCACCAGCTGGTCGCGGTAAAGCATCAGGTAGTAGTTGGCCGACCACTGAAACGGGCCCGTGGTGCGGCGCACACCTACTTCCACGTTGTGCAGCTTCTCGGAGGTAGGGCGGCGCTCGGCGGGCGTGTCGGTATAGTCGGTGCGGGTAGGCTCGCGCTGGGCTAGGGCATAGGAGGCGTAGGCCGCCACGGCGGGCGAGAGCTGGTAAGTCAGGCCAGCCTTCGGGTTCAGGAAATTGAAGTTGACAGTCTGCTGGCTTTTGCCGCCGTTGGGGCTGCCATCAGGCGCGAACAACTCGTAGCGCACGTGGCGGAACTGCAGGTCGCCGAAGGCCGATAGGTTTTCGCCGAGCGACACGGTGGCCCGGGCATAGGTGTTCACGTCGAGCTTGTGCGCATTGGGTTCTTGGTAATACGGCGTACCGGTTTCGGGAATATTCACACCCCGCTGGGCCCAAGTCAACTCATCGAAATGCTGGCCGCGGTAGTTTACGACGGCGCCGCCCAGCGTGGCTTCAGTGAAGCGACTGCCTGCGGCCGGGCGCAACTGCAAAGCGTAAGTAGCGCCATAAAGGTCGGTTTTGAGCCAGCGGCGCCGAATAACGTCGGTAGTCGTAAGTGTATCCAGCTTACCCCCTACCCCCGGCTGGTACACTGGCCCACTGATACCGTACTGAGCAAAATCCTGGTTGGCCTTGTACTCTTCGTAGTAGCCACCGCCACGCGTCCAGAAGGGTGTCACGCTCAGGTTGAGATTAGACGTGAGCTGCCGCGAAATCAGGAATTGGTAGTAATCCTGCTGGTAGTTGTCGGTCTGATTTTTATATGCCGGCAGGTGTTGGCCGGCGTCGGTACCGGCTTCGTTATAGCGGCGGTTTTTGGTTAGCAGCGAGTCGGCCAGGCCGTACCACGACTGGTAAGTCGTTTCGTAGCCCGTGATAATGAGCGCACGCAGCAGCGTCTTTTCATCCGAGTAAGTGCCGGCCAGATACAAGGATTTCAACCGCGACCAGCCACGGTCGATGTAGCCTTCGCTTTGCACCCTTGAGGCGCGCGCATCGAGCGTAAAGTGGCCGTTTATCAGGCCAGTACCAGCCGCCACGGTCGTTTTCCAGGTGCCAAACGAGCCGGCGGAGTTATTAATTTCGGCGTAGGCTTTGGGCCGCAGACCTAGGGTTTCCACGTTCAGGCTGGCGCCGAAGGCACCCGCGCCGTTGGTGCTCGGCCCCGCGCCGCGCTGCACCTGGATGCTCTGGACGGACGATGCCAAATCGGGCAAATCAACGAAGAACACGCCGTGGCTTTCGGCTTCGTTCACCGGCACGCCGTTGAGCGTCACGTTGATGCGGGTGCCATCGGTGCCCCGGATGCGCAGGGCCGTGTACCCTACCCCCGTGCCGGCGTCGGAAGTGGTGACTACGCTCGGCGTTTGGTCGAGCAGGTAGGGCAGGTCCTGGCCGAAGTTGCGCGCTTGCAGTTGCTCGCGGCTTACGTTCTGGTAGGTGGTCGCGGTGCGCTCGTTGGCGCGGGTGGCCGTCACCACGGCTTCGGGCGTGAGGTTGCGAGCGGTGCGCAACGCAAAGGGGGGTAGGGTCTGGGCCTCAGACTGCCCTTGCAGCGGCTGGCTAATCGCCTCAAAACCAACAAAGCGCACTTGCAGCGTGTGTGGGCCAGCGGGCACGGCGGGCAAGGTAAAACGCCCATTGGCATCGGTGGTGGCGCCGAGGGTAGGCTGGTCGGCGAGCACCACGGTGGCGCCGGGCAGGGCCGCGCCCGTTTGGGCATCGGTAAGCGTGCCGGACACGGGGCCTTGCGCCCACGCCGGCGCGGCAGCGAGCGCCAGCAGCGCCGCTCCCGCAAGGAGTACAGTTTTCAACGATTGAAAAAAGTAAAAGAGTAGAACGCGCCTAACCTCCAGGGGTCGGAGGGCAGGCGGAAACGTTCGCGGATTGTTTTTTCCCGACGCCGGCATTATCCGGTTCCGGTTCAATGGGTGTAATCTCAGCCGACGACGGTTTTAGCCGCGCCAGCACCCCTAAACATGCCGCAAAGATAGGGTGGGTACGCCACTGCCGATTCTCGTCGCCAGCGCAAGCAGCCACGAAAAGTTTTTTCCTTCTAAATAAAGCCTTTGCAAATGATGCCTGTTTACTGGCTATCAGCTATCTTAGCTTGCAGGCAAGAATCGGGTAACATCCGGCTTGTTTCCGCGTTTCTTACCTACTATTTGGCAAGTATCTATCGGCTATTTTCGTTTTTACGGTCATGCACCAGCTTCTTTGCGCCTTGTTTTTGCTGGCTATTTTCACATTCTTTCTGGTGGTGCCGCGCCATCGCCGAGTGCCACCGCCGCCACCCTCTTCGGACGGCGACGATGGCGGCGGCGAACCCTACGACCCCGGCCTGCCTGACTTAGACTTGCCACCCGGCATCTCGCGGCCCATCAACGATTGGGAGCCTGAGTATAACCGGCGCCGCGTACCGGCTTAGCCTTAAAGCAGAGTAAAAATCTTAAAAAGAACGTCATGCTGATGTAAAACAACATGACGTTCTTCTATTTTCAACTTGAGCTATAGTGCTTCTATCGTGTAGGTTGCGTCGAATGCCTGGCTTGGTGCCAAAGTCATAATACCTTCCTTGTCGGCGAGCTCGCCGGGCGCACCTGCCGGACTTGCTACCCCCTGCCAGGGCTCGATGCAAACGAAACCTGCCTGCGCGCTCTTGCTCCAGAGACCCAGGTACGGGAAGCCATCGAAGCGCACGCGCACGGCGCGCGCCGACTTTTGCGAGCGCAGCGTGATGCGGGTGAAATCATATTCGCTGAATACCAGCGCATCATCGGCAAACAGCTCGTCGGTGAGCGGTAGCTGGGTGCAGGTAGTGATGAGCGGCACCGGCGCAAACTTGCCCGTGCGCAGGCCGTCTTGCAGCAGCTGGCGCTGAAGCGCCACCGAGTGGTCGAATTCGAAGTAGTAATCCTCAAATGCCTCGCCGGGCAGCAGCGGGCACCGAAAAGCCGGGTGCGCGCCTATGCTAAACAGCAGCTCGTGCGGGGCGGCGGCGGGGTTGCGCACGTGCCAGCCCACGCTGAGGCTAGTGCCGCGCAGTTCGTAGCGCACCCGCAGCTCAAACTCGAAAGGGAAGATGGCCCGGCTGGCGGGGGTAGCCATGAGCTGAAACGTGAGGCTGGTTTCATCCTGCTTGATGACGACAAACTCCTGGTCGCGGGCGAAGCCGTGCTGTGGCAGCTTATAGGGCTGGCCTTTGTAGAGAAAGGTATCGTCGGGTAGCCGCCCCACGATGGGGAACAGCAGCGGCGCGTGGCGGGCCCACTGCGCGGGGTCGGCTTGCCAGATGTATTCGAGGTTATCTAAATCAAGGCGCTGGAAGCTGGCCAGCTCGGCCCCGTGCGCATTGATGCGCACACGGCACTGGTCGTTTTGGAGAGAATAAGTAGACATAGCAAGCGGTGGGTTAAGGAGTTGGTGCGGGCAAGGGGGGTAAGGCATCTACGGCGGCGCAAGCCTGGGCCAAACGCTGGGCCGGCGTCCCGCTGACTTCCACAAACGGCCAGCCCCGGGCTTGCAATTCGGCCCGGTACAGGTCGTAGAAGTATTGACGTTGTTCGGGCGCCGGATGTTCGCGCAGCGGGTCAGGCTCCCAGGGCAAATCAATGCCGGGCAGCAGCGTGAGGGCGTAGCGCGGGCGCGCCAGCTCGGCCAGCACCCAGGCCGGGCAGGTGCCAAAGGCGTTTTCGACCCAAATTTTTATCACTAGCATGTCGGTGTCGCAGAAAAGCGGGCCAGCCACCCGCCTAGCGGTTAGCTCAGCATCTACGGCATCTTCATTTGCTAGCTGGCCTTGAGCAATGGCCTCAAGGTCGGCCAGCGTATAGCTTGGCCCGTTTGCTTGCAGGTAAACGCGGGCGTGTTCGGGCACCCAAGCTGTGCCGTAGTGCGCTGCCAGCTGCGCCGCCAGCGTCGACTTGCCCGTTGACTCGGGCCCGGTAATGGAGATACGCCGCACTTGTACTGAGTTGTGAATTATGAGTTAAAAGTTACCCCCAGCAGCGAGCACGGCCCTACCAGGTGGTCCCTACCCCCCTTTATTTCTCTACTTGCACTTCATACTTCTTCGCCTTCATATCCTGCGCCCACTGCCAGTAGCCGTAGGCGGCAAGAATGAGGTAGAGGGCATAGAGCAAACTGGTCGGGTACAAGTGCTTTACCCAAAGAATAGGCACGTAGATAATATCTACCAAAATCCACAGCCACCAGTTTTCCAGGCGTTTACGCATTAGCAGAAACTGCGCCGACAAGCTGGTGCCGGTCGTGAAGCTGTCGAAATAAGGAAACGATGAATCGGTATGGTGGCCTAGGTAATACCCAAAACCGGCCGTAAAAGCCACGGTAAATACCGCTGCTGTGCCCCACTCGGTCAGCGTAGTGCGGCTGACGGCCAAGGGTGTTTTGCCCCGGCCGCCGTACAGCCACTCGTACCACCCGTAGGCGCTCAAGGCAATGAACAGCACCTGCAAGCCGCTGTCGGCATACAGCGCTTTCTGGTAGTAGATGGCTATGTAGAGCAGGCAGCTAAAGATGGCGACCGGAAAATTCCAGAGTGCCTCGCGCGCGGCCAGCCACACGCAGGCAAAGCCCGTGAGCACCGCCACCCATTCGAGCGGTGAGGTTGTGCGCAAGGCGGCCCCCACCATAGTTAATACTTCAGAAACCACAAAAAGCAGCATAAGCCCAGTTGTAAAAGCCGCGCAAGGTAGCCGCTCGCTGGGGTACTTTTGCCGCATGCTACCCGACGTTTCGCCCGCCGCCCTACACGCTCGCCTCGCGGCCGGCGAAGACATTCAGCTCGTGGATGTGCGCGAAGAAATAGAGTTTGACTACTGCCGCATCGCGGGCAGCGTACTTATTCCGCTGAGCGAAGTGCCCCGCCGCGCCGCCGAAATCCGCAGCGTGGGGCCAGTAGCGCTTATTTGCCACCACGGCGTGCGCTCGGCGCAGGCGCTCGGCTACTTGCAGCACCGGCTGGGCCGTGAAAATCTGCTTAACTTGAGGGGTGGCATCGATGCGTGGAGCCGTGAAGTTGACCCCAGCGTGCCTATGTATTAATAATGATAGATGACAGATGACAACTGGCTGATTTCCTGAATAAGCTACTTGGCCGCCCTCTTTCATCCACCAGCAGTCATTAGTCATCCGTCATTAGTTATTCCTAACTATGTCCCCTACCCTGGCCGACCGCCTCGCCTTACGGCAGCGCCCCAGCGGCCACCCGCTGATGCACCAGGACTGGGGCGACCTGCTGTTTATGCACTGGCCGGTGCCGGCCGAGCTCATTCAGGCCCAACTGCCGGCGCGGCTGCAAGTCGACCTCCACGACGGCCAGGCCTGGCTGGGCGTGGTGCCGTTTCGGATGTGGAATGTGCGCAGTCGCATTACGCCGCCGGTGCCGGGGGTGCGAGAATTTCTGGAGCTAAACGTGCGCACCTATGTGCACCTCGATGGCGTGCCGGGCGTGTGGTTTTTCTCGCTCGATGCTACTAACCCGCTGGCCGTGTGGGCAGCGCGCACGTTTTTTCACTTGCCGTATTTTCGGGCGCATTTGCAGCTGGAGCGGCCTACTCCCACGCGGCTGCGCTACACTGGCCACCGGGTGCACAACGGCGCCCCCGCCGCGCACTTCGGCGCCACCTGGGAGCTGGGCGACGTGCTGCCGCCCGCGGAGCCCGACTCGCTGGCTTTTTTCCTGACTGAGCGCTACTGCCTGTATGCAGCCAGCGGCGCAGGGCCGGGGCACGGCGAAAAGCTGTACCAGGGTCGTATTGCGCACCAGCCCTGGCCTTTGCGCACTGCCGAGCTGCTGGCTTATGATTCGTCGCTGGTGGAGGGCCACGGTCTTCCTACCCCCCTTGGCGCGCCGGTGCTGCACGCAGGCGGCCCACTCAATGTGGACCTCTGGGCTTTGCACCGCGTGTGATAAGGCAGGCTAGGCTTTAGCTTGCCGCCGATAGCCCACAACTGGCCAGCTC
>CALMOO010000626.1:2957-6399 GCA_937871705.1 uncultured Hymenobacter sp. | reverse complement strand
CATCGATGCTAGCAACCACTTGGTGGTAAAGGATATTCTGCTCGGCGACGTGTGGTTTTGCGCGGGGCAATCGAACATGGAGCTGCCGATGCGCCGGGTGCGCGATAAGTATCCGCAGGAAGTAGCCACCGCCAACAACCCGCGCATCCGGCAGTTCGACGTGCCCATGCGCTACGCCTTCAATGGCCCAAAGGCCGACATGACGGGCGGTAGCTGGGTAGCGCTTTCGCCCGAAACGGTGCTTGGCTTCTCGGCCGTCGGCTATTTCTTCGCCAAGGAAATCAATGCCAAGTACCAGGTGCCAGTAGGCCTGATTAAAGTGGCCGTGGGTGGCTCGCCGGCCGAAGCCTGGCTGAGCGCTGACGCGCTAAAGCAGTTTCCGAAATACGAGCAGCAAAGCGCGCCGTACAAAGACAGCGCCTCGGTGGCCGGCATCAAGCAGCGCGAAAGTGCCGCCGTAAGCGCCTGGTACCAGCGCGTGCACCAGGCCGACCAAGGCGAGGCGCCCGGCCAGCTCAAGTGGTCGGCCCCCGGCTACGATGCCAGCAACTGGGCTACGATGAACGTGCCCGGCTATTGGGCCGACCAAACCCCACTTGGCCCCGTCAACGGCGTGCTGTGGTTTCGCAAGGAAGTTGAGGTGCCCGCCGCAATGGCTGGCCAGCCGGGCCGCCTGGAGCTTGGTACGTTGGTCGATGCGGATTCGACCTATATTAATGGGCAGCTGGTGGGCACCACCGCCTACCAGTACCCACCGCGTAAGTACGACTTCGGCCCCGGCGTGCTAAAGGCGGGCAAAAACGTGGTTACCGTGTGCCTCATCAGCAACGGCGGGCGCGGAGGCTTTACCCGAGACAAAAACTACCAGCTCACGGCCGGTGGCCAGTCGCTCGACCTGCGCGGTCCCTGGCAGTACAAGCTAGGGGCCACCCTACCCCCTACGCCGGGCACTACCACGTTTCAGTACCAGCCGGGCGGACTGTACAATGGCCTGGTGGCGCCCGCGCTATCCTACGCGCTTAAGGGCGTGCTCTGGTACCAGGGCGAGTCAAATACCGGCCGTCCAGCCGACTATTACGCCTTGACTTCCAGCCTGGTCGGCGATTGGCGCACGCATTTTCAACAGCCTAATTTGCCGTTCCTCTACGTGCAGTTAGCGAATATTAATGCCGCTAAAAAGGAGCCTGGTGAAAGCAACCAAGCGCTGGTGCGCGACGCGCAGCGCCGCCTCTTAGCGCTGCCGCACACCGGCATGGCCGTGATTAGTGACGTGGGCGAGTGGAATGATATTCACCCCCTCGACAAGCAGACGGTAGGCCATCGCCTCGCTCTGGCCGCCGAAAAAGTTGCTTATGGCGACGCCAAACTGGTAGCCAGCGGCCCGCTTTACCAGACCATGAAAACCACTGGCAACAAGGCTATGCTCACCTTTGGGGGGGTAGGGAGCGGCTTGCTGGCGAGGGGCGGCGGACAGCTCGGCGGCTTCACCATAGCTGGGGCCGACAAGAAATTTGTGCCGGCTCAGGCGCGCATTGAGGGTAATAAAGTAATCATCTGGAATGACCAAGTGGCCGCGCCGGTGGCCGTGCGCTATGCCTGGTCCGATAATCCGGAAGACGCCAATCTGTATAACAAAGAGGGCCTGCCCGCTTCCACTTTCCGGACCGATGACTTCTAAGCTGAAAACCTTACTGCCCGGCCTTGCGCTGTTGGCCCTGGCCAACCTGGAAGCGCGGGCCCAAGCCACGGCCGTTTTTCGCGACACTAAGCAGCCGCTCAGTGCCCGCGTCAACGACCTTATTAAGCAGCTTTCGCTGGAAGAAAAGGCGCAGCAGATGCTCGACCAGAGCCCGGCTATTCCGCGCCTTGGTATTCCGGCCTATAGCTGGTGGAACGAGGCCCTGCACGGCGTGGGCCGCTCGGCGCCCGCCACGGTATTTCCGCAGGCCATTGGGCTGGGCGCCACGTTTGACGACGACTTGGCGCTGCGCGAAGCCACTGCTATATCTGACGAGGCTCGGGCCGTGTACAACGCGGCCATTGCCAAGAATCACTACGTGAAGTATGGTGGCCTGACTTTTTGGACGCCCAACATCAACATCTTCCGTGACCCACGGTGGGGTAGGGGCCAAGAAACCTACGGCGAAGACCCTACTCTGACGAGCCGACTGGGGGTAGCCTTCGTGAAAGGCTTGCAGGGCAATGACCCCAAGTACCTCAAGGTGGCCGCCTGCGCCAAGCACTACGCCGTGCACAGCGGCCCCGAAAAGCTGCGCCACGAGTTCAACGCCGAAGCTTCGCCCCAGGACCTACGCGAAACTTACTTGCCGGCGTTCCGAGCCTTAGTGAAAGATGCCAATGTTGAGGCCGTGATGTGCGCTTACAATAGCACCAACGGCGAGCCCTGCTGCGGCAACGAGTTCTTGCTCGGCCAAGTGCTGCGCAAGGAGTGGGGCTTCCGGGGCCACGTAGTAAGTGACTGCGGCGCCCTCGACGACCTATACCAAGGCCATAAAGTAGTTAAAACCAAGACCGAAGCAGCCGCTTTGGCCCTCTCGCGGGGGGTAGACCTGAACTGCGGCGATACCTACGCCAAGCTGCCCGATGCCGTGCGTCAAGGCTTGCTTAAGGAAACTCAGGTAGACAGCGCCCTCGCCATCTTACTGCGTACACGCTTCAAGCTAGGCTTGTTCGATGGGCAAAACGCTACCCCTTACGACAAGCTTGGGCCTGAAGTAGTGAACAGTGCTGCGCACCGCGCCCTGGCTAAGGAAGTAGCGCTCAAGTCCATGGTGCTGCTCAAGAACAACGGTGTGCTACCCCTGCGCCCCGACCTGGGCAAGTACTTCGTGACCGGCCCCAACGCTACCAGCGTGGAGGCGCTGCTCGGCAATTACTATGGTGTGAATGGCCAGATGAGCACCATTCTGGAAGGCTTGGTGAGCGCGGTGCAGCCCGGCAGCCAGATTGAGTACAAGCAAGGCATACTGCTCGACCGACCTAACATCAACCCCATTGACTGGACCACCGGCGAAGCTAAAACGACCGATGCCATCTTGGTGGTGCTAGGAATCACGGGCGTGCTGGAAGGGGAAGAAGGCGAGTCTATCGCCTCGGCCCATACTGGCGACCACCTCGACTACAACCTGCCCCAGAACCAAATCGACTTCCTCAAAAAGCTGCGCCAAGGTAGCAAAACGCCCATCATCGCCATCGTAACGGGGGGTAGCCCTATGAACCTGAGCGAAGTGCACGAACTGGCCGACGCTGTGCTGCTGACTTGGTACCCCGGCGAGGAAGGCGGCAACGCCGTGGCCGACCTCGTGTTTGGCAAGGCCTCGCCCTCGGGCCGCCTACCCGTCACGTTCCCCAAAAGCCTCGCCCAACTGCCGGCCTACGAAAGCTATGGTATGAAAGGCCGCACCTACCGCTACCTCGACGC
>CALMOO010000626.1:864-2947 GCA_937871705.1 uncultured Hymenobacter sp. | reverse complement strand
GATGTACCCTTTCGGCTATGGCCTGAGCTACGGCAAGTTTACCTACTCGGGAGTGAAGCTCTCGACCACTAAAACCGCAAAAAACAAGCCCGTTGAAGTAACGGCTACTGTCACCAACGCGGGCAGCATGGCCGCCGATGACGTAGTGCAGCTCTACCTCACGCACCCGCCCAAAGCCGGTACGCAGGTGCCGCTGTACGCCCTCAAAAGCTTCAAGCGCGTGAACCTCGCACCGGGCGCTAGCACTACCGTGAAATTCACGCTGACGCCCGAGCAACTGGCCTTGGTTAATGCCCAGGGTCAACATGTGCAGCCCAACGGCCCCGTTACGGTGTGGGTGGGTGGCTCGCTACCCTCGGCCCGCAGCTTGGCGCTGGGCGCCGCCAAACCAGCTTCTGCAGTATTGATGGTTAAGTGATTATGAGCAGGCGTAGCTCATAATTCATAACTAAAAACTTATAACTCCCTATGAAATACCTTCTCGGCTACGACATCGGTAGCTCATCCATCAAAGCTTCCCTGCTCGACATCGCCACGGGCCGGTGCGTAGCGGCTGCCACCTCGCCCAAAACCGAGATGGAAATGGCCGTGCCCCAGCCGGGCTGGGCCGAGCAGCGGCCCGAGCGCTGGTGGCAGGAAGTCATCAACGCTACCCACGAGCTCAAGGCTGCCTACGGCTTCGATGCCTCGCTACTGGCTGGCATCGGCATCACGTACCAGATGCACGGGCTCGTGCTGCTCGATAAGGACGGCCACGTGCTGCGCCCCGCCATCATTTGGTGCGACAGCCGGGCCGTGGAAATCGGCAACCAAGCGTTTGCTGATTTGGGAGAAGCGTTTTGCCTTGAAAACTTCTTGAACTCGCCGGGCAATTTCACGGCCTCCAAGCTGAAGTGGGTGCGCGAAAACGAGCCTAAGATTTATGCCCAAATTCACAAGATTCAGTTGCCTGGCGACTACCTCGCCTACCAACTCACGGGCCAGATGCAAACCACGGTATCGGGCTTATCGGAAGGGGTGTTCTGGAATTTTAAGAAGCAAGCCATTGCGCAGGAGCTGCTCGATTACTACGGCATCAGCGCCGACTTGCTGCCCGAGATAGTGGACACTTTCGCGGTGCAGGGCCACCTTACTGCCGAAGCAGCCCAGTTGTTGGGCTTGTCGGCGGGCACGCCCATCAGCTACCGCGCGGGCGACCAGCCCAATAACGCTTTTTCGCTCAATGTGCTGAACGCGGGTGAAGTAGCTGCTACCGGTGGCACTAGCGGTGTAGTCTACGGCATCAACGAAACGACTACCGCTGACCCCAGCTCGCGCGTTAATTCGTTTGTGCACGTCAACAGCACCCGCGAGCAGCCCAAAAACGGCATGTTGATGTGCCTCAACGGCACCGGCATCTTGAATAGCTGGCTGCGCAAAATTGTGGGCAACCTGCCCTACGACCAACTGAACACACTGGCGGCCCAGGCGCCGGTAGGGGCGGAGGGTCTACTGTTCCTGCCCTTTGGCAATGGCGCCGAGCGCATCTTGGAAAACCGGCCGGCGGCTGCCGCGCTGCTTGGCTTGCAGTTCAACATACACAGCCAGAGCCACGTGCTGCGCGCGGCCCAGGAGGGCATCGTGTACGCCCTGAACTACGGTATGGACATCATGCGCGCCTCGGGTGTGCAGGTGCAGAAGGTGCGCGCCGGCCACGCCAATATGTTTTTGAGCCCGGTGTTCCGCGAGGCTCTCGTGAACTGCGTCGACGTGGCCCTAGAGCTTTATGATGCCGACGCTGCGCAGGGTGCCGCCCGTGGCGCGGGCATCGGGGCAGGCATTTATGCCAGCCCAACCGAGGCTTTTAATGGCCTGGTACGTATTAGTACTGCAGAACCTACCCCTGCCTTGCAGGCTCAATATCAAGAAACCTACGCTCGCTGGAAAGGCGCCTTACAACAGTCCATTTCCTAGGTATTTACCCTTTAATCTCCTTTTAAATCAAGCTCACCACCTCTTATTTCCCCACTCATCATGGCAAGTAACACGGTCTCCAAAACAGAATTTTTTACCGGCATCGACACCATTCGGTTCGAAGGCCGCG
>CALMOO010000626.1:0-854 GCA_937871705.1 uncultured Hymenobacter sp. | reverse complement strand
GGACAACCCATTGGCTTTTAAGTGGTACGATGAAAACCGCGTAATTGCTGGCAAGACCATGAAGGACCACATGCGCTTTGCCACGGCTTACTGGCACACGTTTGTGGGCACGGGCGGCGACCCGTTTGGCCCCGGCACCAAGAACTTTGCCTGGGATGCGCAGGGCGACATCGTGGGCCGCGCTAAGGACAAGGCCGACGCTGCGTTTGAGTTCTTCTCCAAACTCGGCACGCCTTACTACTGCTTCCACGACATCGACCTGGTGGACGAAGGCTCGTCGCTGAGCGAGTACGAGCGTAACCTCGCTACCATCGTAGATTACGTGAAGGAGCACCAGGCCGAAAGCGGCGTGAAGCTGCTCTGGGGCACAGCCAACGTGTTCTCGAACCCGCGCTACATGAACGGCGCCAGCACTAACCCCGACTTCGCCGTAGTGGCCCACGCCGCTACGCAGGTGAAGAACGCCATCGACGCGACCATCGCGCTGGGTGGTGAGAACTACGTGTTTTGGGGTGGCCGCGAGGGCTACATGACCCTCTTGAACACCGACATGAAACGTGAGCAAGCCAACATGGCGCGCTTCCTGGGCATGGCCCGCGACTACGCTCGCAAGCAGGGCTTCCAGGGCAAGTTCTTCATCGAGCCCAAGCCGGCCGAGCCGACCAAGCACCAGTACGACTTCGACGCCGCCACGGTAATCGGCTTCTTGAAGGAGCACGGTCTCGACCAGGATTTCCAGCTGAACCTGGAAGTAAACCACGCTACGCTGGCCGGCCACACCTTCCAGCATGAGTTGCAAGTAGCGGCCGATGCTGGCATGCTGGGCTCGATTGATGCCAACCGGGGTGACTACC
>CALMOO010000625.1:2394-2928 GCA_937871705.1 uncultured Hymenobacter sp. | reverse complement strand
CGGCCCCGGCCGGCACATTCGGCCTCAACGGCATTGTGTACCATCCCAACGGCTACCTCCTCGTAGCCAAGTCCGACGAAGGCGCGCTCATTAAGGTGCCGCTGGCTAATCCCGTCGGCTTCACCAAGGTCACTGCCACCGGCCTCAAATTGACGGGCGACGACGGCCTGCAGCTTGTCGATAACACGACCCTGCTTGCCTCCTGCAATGCCCAAGGCCAGGTGTACCGCCTCAGCAGCACCGACGATTTCGGGAGCGTGAGCCAAACCGGCAGCTTCGCCACCGGCGCTACCTACCCCACCACGCTGGCCCGGCGCGGTGGCAGCGACAGCTACGTGCTCTACTCGTACCTCAATGCCTTGCAGCAAATGCAAAACCCGCCGGTAGCGCAGTTTAGCCTCACCCGAGTTACATTTTAATTTTCGCCAATATCCTGGGGCCACACAGTAGCTTTGGGGCATGGGCAAGGCTGGCGAGTTTCCGTCAGCTGTTCTCTTTTTTGCTGCGGCTTTTGTTCAATGCTTGCCATTACTT
>CALMOO010000625.1:0-2384 GCA_937871705.1 uncultured Hymenobacter sp. | reverse complement strand
TCTCTCCTGCCGTCACCGGCCTCCGACCACATTAATGCCCTAATTAAGAGCCTGGAAGCGGAATTTGGCCTCGACGACGTGCAGGCTACCCCCGAGCCTCACCTCACCTACCAGATTGTAGAGCCCGCCGACTTGGAGCTGCTAAAAACCGGCCTTCGGGAAATTGCGCGCACCACCGCACCGTTTATTGCCCACACCACGGGCCTGGGCATGTTTCCGGGCGAGCGCCCGGTTATTCATATCCCGGTGCTGCGCTCCGATTACCTCAATCAGCTGCACCACCGCATTCTGGAAGTGGCCGCGCCGGTGTGCTCGCGCACCGACAAGTTCAGCGCCCCCGACCTCTGGCTGCCCCACATCTCGCTGGCCCTGCACGATACCACGCCCGAACTGCTCGGGCCGGTGCTCCAGTTTCTGAATAACCAGACGTTTAACCTGGAACTGCAAATCACCAACCTCGCCATCTTGCGCCCCGACGGCGACATGTTCGTACGCGAAGACGTTTTTGAGTTCGGCAGCGAAGAGGGGGGGTAGGGATGCGTTTGTCCTTGCGACCGCCTTGTTGCGTTCGCAAAGACAACGAGGTTTATCGATTCAGAATCGTCTTGCTGCGGTTTAGCTTGAGGTCTTGCAGCAGGCTGCTCTTGGCGGCGATGCTGAAGCTGTAGCCGCGGGTTTGGCCTACCGGCATCCACATGCCCGAAATCTGCCAGCAATGCAGGTCGCGCGAGAAGTTGATGACCGGATACACAAACGTATTGTGGGTCAGGTCGTAGCTCAGGCTGGAGCGCAGCTGCAGGTTGGTCGTGAGCTTGACCGAGCCGCTGGCCGTGATGGAGTTGGTGCCCAGCAGCGGCACAAGATTGTAGCGGCTATAGTTGCTAAACGGAGCCGAATTGGTAGTGTAGGAAGCCGTGTACTGCACGGTAGCTTCCCACGGAATGTCGAAGTCGAGGTAGTCGGCGTAGATGGCCACCGGCTGCGGCGCACCCAGGATGGGGTCGTTGGCGGGCGCCACGGCCCGCGGCACATTGGCCTTGCTCTTGGGCCGAGCCACGGGGTTGAACTGGTAGCCCAGGCTGAGGCTGGCCGCCGTAAGGCGGGCAATGCGCAGGTTCTTCTGGTCGAACAGGTATTTGTCAATTTGCTGCCCCAGCGAGTCGCGCTGGTAAAAGCTATAGGAGCTGCTCAGCAGCACGTTAAGCTTCTTGGCCACCTGCACACGGTAATTCAGGCTCAACGGCGAGAGCTTGTAATGGTCAGCCAGAAAGTTGTAGCCTACGCTCAGGTCGATGCCATCGGCCAAGCTCACTTTTTTAAACTCTTCGGTGCCCGTAGTGTCGTGCGCATTGCGCACCTTCATCTCAATCTGGTTCTGCACGTTGAACGACACCTGGCTGACCCGCGCACTCGCCGACTGCGCCAGCAGAAAGCCCTGGTAGCGCGAAAAAGCCCGCGGGTCCAGAATACGATTGTTGTAAGCCGTGCTCAGGTTGTTGTAGTCGGTGGTTGAGATACCGTTGTACACCGACGAGCTCGACAAATCGGGCGAGTACGAGTAGCTTAGGCTAGGCGTCACTTTGTGGCGAATGGCCTGAATTTTTTTGCCTTTGAACTGCACCAGCCCATAGAAAGTGGTAGTAGCCGACAAGTTGGCCGAGTACGAGTAGGCCCGGCTAAAGCCTCGCACCGTATCGATACGCAGCGCATTAACCGGCGCGCCTATAAAGTTGTATTTCAGGCTCTGAGAGTACCAAGTTTCGCCATAGTTCACCGAAGGTTGCAGCTGAATGTGGCTGAAGGCAAACGAGGGCAGCGTAAGCTGAATCTGGTGCTGCGCGGCGTTTTGGGCATTGCGCAGCAGCGCATTAATGTTGGAGAGGCTGACCGGAATAGTATACGCCGTGTTGCTACCCCCCAGCAGCGGCAAATCGGTGCTCAGCGTGCGCGGCGTTACGGTGTTGGTGATGCGGTTTTGCACCACCAGGTTGTAGCTAACGGCAAACTGCTCGTAAAGCTTGCCATACTTGCCGCCCGGCTTGATGCCCAGCCACTGATAAGGGTACTGCCGCGCCACGCCCACGCTGATGCTGGGCAGGGTAAAGTCCATGACGCCGGTTTGCGTGTTCTGGCTTTGGGCCAGCTGCACCGAGTAGTTGATGGGCAGGTTGCGCAGCTGCTTCGAATAGCTGACCGTCGAGCTGAAGGTGGCCGACAGGTAGCGGCGCGGGTCGAGGGTGTTTATCTTGTTGTAGGAGGTGCTGCCCGCCTGCACGCTGGCCTGAAACACGCCGCCGCCTGGGGCAGGGGTAGGCGAGTGGTTCCAGCTTATCCAGAAGGTTTGGTTGGAGGAAGGCGGAATGTACTCGGGGGTGGTGGTGGCC
>CALMOO010000624.1 GCA_937871705.1 uncultured Hymenobacter sp. | reverse complement strand
CTTACCCATCTACCAGCGGGCGCGGCGCGGTCTGGGCTACCTGGCCCAGGAAGCCAGCGTGTTTCGTGATTTGAGCGTGGAGGAAAACATTCTTTCGGTGCTGGAAATGACGAACTTATCGAAAAAAGCCCAGCACGACAAAGTGGAGGAGCTGCTTGATGAGTTCAGCCTGGGCCACGTGCGCAAAAACCTGGGCAAGGTGCTGAGCGGCGGCGAGCGGCGGCGCACCGAAATAGCCCGCGCCTTGGCCGTCGACCCCAAGTTCGTGCTGCTCGACGAGCCTTTTGCGGGCGTTGACCCCATCGCGACTGAAGAAATTCAGGGCATTGTGGCCAAGCTCAAGCACCGCAACATCGGCATCCTCATCACCGACCACGACGTGAACTCGACCCTGAGTATCGTGGACCGCGCCTACCTGCTCTTTGAAGGTAAGCTGTTGAAGGCTGGTACCGCCGAAGAACTCGCCAGCGACGAAACCGTGCGCCGCGTGTACCTGGGCAAGAACTTCGAATTTAAGCGCAAAGTGTTTGAATAGAAGCAATTATAGTTCAAAGCCAAGTGTTTGACCAGCTCCTTGCCGCTGCGGTGCAGTTTAGCAGCCTACCCCGCTTGCGGCGGGTGCGCGAGCAGCCGCACGAGCTGCAAGCCGCCGTGCTGCGCCACTTGCTGGGCCGGGCGCAGGACACAGCCTGGGGCCACCGCTATGGCTACGCGGCCGGGCTGAGCGCCCGCGAGTTTGCTAGCCGGGTCCCGGTGAGCACGTACGAGCAGCTGTATCCGGAAATTGAAAAGGTGCTGCGGGGCCAGCCCGACGTGCTGTGGCCGGGGGCCGCGCCGCGCTGGCAAGCCAAGAGCAGCGGCACCACCAACGCCCGCAGCAAGTTTATCCCGCTCACCCAAGAGGCCCTGGAGGGCAACCACTACCGCGCCGGGCGCGATATGCTGGCGCTTTCTACCCACCTCTACCCCGAGCACCGGGTACTGGCTGGCAAAACCCTAAGCCTAGGCGGCACGCACGCTGCTAGCCCATTTGACAGTGCGGCGCGGGCCGGCGATGTGTCGGCGCTCATCATGCAGAGCCTGCCGGGTTGGGCCGAAGGCCTGCGCACCCCGCCCCTACCCCTGGCTTTGCTGGACGAGTGGGAAGAGAAAATCGAGCGAATTGCCCGCCACGTGCTGCCCCAGGATGTGCGGGTGCTGGCCGGTGTGCCCACTTGGATGGTGGTGCTGCTGCGCCGCGTAGTAGAGCTGGCGGGCGCCGCGCACATAAGCGAGGTGTGGCCGCAGCTGAGCTTATTTCTACACGGCGCGGTGGCGTTTGGACCCTACCGCGAGCTGTTTCGGCAGCTTATCCCGAGTCCGCAGATGCGCTACCTCGAAATCTATAATGCGTCGGAGGGCTACTTTGCCTTGCAGGATGAGCCCGACTCGGAAGACTTGCTGCTGCTGCTCGACCACAGCATCTACTACGAGTTTGTGCCAGTGGCCGAGTTTGAGCGCCCTACCCCCCTGGCCGTGCCGCTGGCCGAGGTAACACTGGGGCCGAGTTACGCGCTGGTCATTAGCACTAGCGCGGGGCTGTGGCGCTACCTGGTGGGCGACACGGTGCGGTTTACCTCGCTGCAC
>CALMOO010000623.1:1269-3814 GCA_937871705.1 uncultured Hymenobacter sp. | reverse complement strand
GCTTGGCGGTGGGTAGCGCGCGCTTGGCAGGGGTAGGCGCCTTGGCTAGCGCTGGCTCGGGGCCTAGAAAGGTTACCCGGTAAATGTCTTTGCCGCCCAGCCCGCCGGGTTGGTCCGAGGAGTAGTAGCCATGCTGGCCCGAGGCCGACAGCACGAAATATACATCATCGTCGGGGGTATTAATGGGCCAGCCAAGGTTTTCGGGCTCGCTCCATTGGCCCTGCGCGTTCAGCGTCGATTTAAAAATATCGTAGCCGCCCATCGAATCATGGCCCTTCGACGAGAAGTAGAGCGTCTTGCCATCGGGATGCACATAAACGCCCTCTTCATCATACGGCGAGTTGATGACCGGCCCCAGGTTTTCGGCCGGCGTGCGGGCGTCCAGTTCCAGGCGGTAGATGTCGCGGCCGCCGCGGTTGCCGGCCGGCCGGTCGCTCACAAAGTACAGGTACTTGCCATCGGGCGAGTAGCAGCCCGACGTTTCGTGGTACGAAGTATTGAGGCGCG
The DNA here is from genome assembly GCA_937871705.1 of uncultured Hymenobacter sp. Classification (GTDB taxonomy): domain Bacteria; phylum Bacteroidota; class Bacteroidia; order Cytophagales; family Hymenobacteraceae; genus Hymenobacter. Next base: position 3,307 of record CALMOO010000623.1, on the reverse strand, counting down.
GGCCCAGGTTGCGGGGCTTGCTCCAAGTGCCGCCCTGCAAGTCTGCCTCGTAAATGTCACCCTCGTTTTGCTCCACGTACACCAGCAGGTGCTGGCCATCGGCCGAAAGGCCCACGGTGGCATCGTGGTCGGCGGTATTCACGGGCGCGCCCACATTATGGGCTGGCCCCCAGCTGGTGCCCGTCCAGTCGCTCTGATAAATATCTTCCAGCATCCCATCGCCATCGGCGTCGAGGTGCCCGCCCGTCGAGCCCACCCGGCGCGACGTTAGCAGCAGCACCGACTCATCGGCCGAGATGAGCGGCCCGTAGTCCGAAGCGGTCGAGTTGATGGCGGCTCCGGCATTTTCGACCAGCACGCGCGTCGGGTGGGCTTGCAGCTGCTGGCCGCGGTGGCACTCGCGCACGCAGCGAGCCAGGTCGTCGGTGGTCACGGCCACATCGTCGCTGGTGGCTTCGGCCGCCACGGGCCGGGCCTGCTCATATTCCTTGATGGCCGCTTCCCACTGCCCCGCCAGGTGCAGGGCGCGAGCTAGCAGGTAGTGCAGCCGCGGGTCGGCTTTGGGGTCGAGCTGCTGCGACTTTTGCAAATACGCCAGTGCGGCCGGCTTCGAGGCCGAGTGCAGGTAGCACTCGCCAATCTTGGCATTGAGCACCGCATTGTTAGGGTTAAATTTTTGGGCCAGCAAAAAATGCGGCAGTGCCGCCCCAAACCGCGCTGGGTCGGCCCCCAGCTCGTGGTCGCCGAGCGCCAGCTCTCGTTGCGCCAGCTTCAACCCGTCTTTATCAATGCTGAATTTCTCTTTGGTGAACGGCACACTTTGCGCGTAGGCCAGCGAGGTGCTTAGCAGCAAAGCCCCGGCAATCCAGGAAAAGGAAAATGTAGAAAAGGCCATAGAATAACAGAAAGTTTGATAGACAACGAGTAAGTACTGCTAGCGGCAGCCGGGATAATCCTAGCCACTATCGGTAAAAGCTACTTTGAAATACGTTTTGGTATAATAACAAGAATCAATTAACTTAAAAATCTCAATTAACCCTTAAATATAAGCCTGATAACCAAAAAGGCCAGACAATTTCTTGTCTGGCCTTTTTAGCATTTATAAAAGAAACTGTACTTACTCTATGGCCAGGTGCTGGGCTGTGGGTTTGCCATCGGTGGGCACGTACTGCAAGCTGTAGATGCCGGGCGCTACGGGCAGCAGCACGGTTTGCACAAGCGCCACGCCGGTTTGCTGCACCTGCTCTTGCCACACCAAGCGCCCAATGGCATCGATGAGCCGCACCTTGGCCTGGCCTGAGTAGGGGGGTAGGCGCAGGTTCAGGCTGGTGCTTCGGGGCAGCGGGTTGGGCCAGGCTTCTATCACCAAGGAATTAGGAATGGCCACAATTGTCACGTCGTCGAAGATGCGGCCCTGCCCCGCCGCGGCCGTGCTGCTGTTGCTCGCCGCCCCGTACTGCTGAAACTTGAGGCGCACATCGTTGCCCAGCGTAAGGTTGTTGGTAGCCGCAAAGGCCGTAAGGTCTACCGTTTGGGTTTGGGCGGTGGTCGTGGCGTTGGTGCCCGTCAGGTCGGTTATCCGGTACCAGGTGGTGCCGCCGTCCACGCTCAGCGCTACTCCATCGGTGCGGCTCGACCCGGTGAAGGAAACCGGCATCGGCTCGTCGGTCTCGCCCGCCAGCTTCCGCTCGCTAAAAGTCAGCTGCAAGCTGTTGCCGGGCACAGCCTGCAAGTACCACACGGCCTCGTTTAGGTTGCCGCCGTTGTTGTAGCCCACGTAGGGCGCATCCAGCACCAGCTGGTAGGTGCCCGAGACGGGGGTAGGCGTCGTGAGCACCTGCACGCGCCCAGCGCCGGTGCTGTTCACGCGCCAGCTCTTGGTGAGGGCGCCCTGCTCAAGGTCTTCGCCCAGCGGGGGGGTAGCCGCCGTGGGCTGCCCATACACGGCCGTGTAAGCGTCGAGCAGACCCGGCCCGGTGAGCGGGTCGGTAGCCGTGGTGCCTAACTGCCGCGCCGAGCCCACCAGCCGGGCGTACAC
>CALMOO010000623.1:0-1259 GCA_937871705.1 uncultured Hymenobacter sp. | reverse complement strand
CGCTGGTGTGAGGGTAGGCTCGGCTTGCCGAAGTAGCGCAGCAGCGGCGGCGGCGTGCGGCGCCGCCGCCGAGGTGCCATAAAAATTAGGAAAGCCGTTGCCCTCGCTGTCATTTTGCGCGAGCTGGTCGGCACCAAAAAAGCTGGTATCCGTGCCGTCGATAGAAGCGATATCGGGCTTTTGGCGCGTTTCTGCTGCGCCCAGCGCCGTGCCCGTGGGCCCAAAGAGAAACGGAATGGCGCCGCCCTTCGAGGTGTAGTACTCGGCCACGCGCTGGTCGGCGTAGTTGACGGCCGCCACGGCCTGCGCGCCGGCCGCGGCCGGGTGGCCCACCAGGGTAGGGCTGTGGGTCAGCCACTCGGGCGCGCTAGTGCCGGTGTAGTCGATGGTGCCGTAGTCGACGTACTTGATGCGCGCGGGGGTGGCCGTGCCGGCCCGCCGCACAATCACGAAGTCGAAGGTGGTAGTGCCGCTGGTTTTGGTGTCGTTGGTGTAGTCGAGGTTATTTTCTAGCGGCGTTTGGTTGAGCAGGTTGTTGTCGTCGGAGAACGCCACGGTGTCGGCCTGAACCCCGTTCTTCACCGCAATCAGGTACATGTCGAGGTCCGTTTTCACGCCATTGGTGGTGTAAAAGGGGTCCGACCATTCCAACACCGGAAAAAACTCCCGGCCGTTGGCTAGCGTCACGCGCTGCGTCACATCGGTGGTGCGGCCCGAGGGGTCGAAGTTGAGCCGCGCCGCCGTATTCGTGCCGATGGTAGCTTGCGCAAACTGCGGGGCGTTGTTCTCGTAGCTTTGGTCGCCCTCGTTGCCGGCCGCCGAGAAGTACGCTACCCCGCGCTGCGCCACTACCTGGTTGATAGCCTGGGCAATGACGCCATCCTGAAAAAACGGCTCGCCGTAATACGCAATATCATCGGTCAGGATTTTGCAGTTGCCCTTAGTAGGGTCAGCCAGGTTGATAATTTGCTGCGCAAAGTTGCCTTCTCCCTGGTACACGCTGCTGAACGCCAACCCCGCGCCGGGTGCCAAGTCGTTCACGAGCTGGCACATGGCACGGCCTTCGTCGGTGCCGCCATCTTTGGCCGTAATGTCTTGCAGCACTTGCACGCCAGCCGCCGGTAATTCGCCGGCCGTCACGTCGGCGGCCGCGCCTTTCAGCGCATCAAACGAATCGCTCATCACGCCCACGCGCACGCCGCTGCCCGTGAGGCTGAGCGGGCGGGTAGCGCGGGTGCGCGCCGCCTCCAGCGTATAGT
>CALMOO010000622.1:4488-5532 GCA_937871705.1 uncultured Hymenobacter sp. | reverse complement strand
CAAGTAATGGTGCAGGCTTACCGCTTGCTGGTGCAGAAGCTCGATGAAGAAGGCGTGCAGCCCTACCCCCTCCACTTGGGCGTAACCGAAGCCGGCGAGGCCGAAGATGGCCGCATCAAATCGGCAGTGGGCATCGGCACTCTACTGGAAGACGGCCTCGGCGACACCGTGCGCGTGAGCCTCACCGAAGCCCCCGAAGCCGAGGCCCCTGTGGCCCGAATGCTTATCGACCGCTATGCCAACCGCGCCGCCAAGGCCCGGCCCATTAAGCCCGTGGCAGTAGGAGAGGAGCCGCTGAATCCGTTTCAATATTTCCGCCGTGTCACGCATGAGGTAGGTAACCTGGGGGGTAGTAACGTGCCCCGCGTCTTCGTAGACGTGTCGCGCTTGCCTAAGCTGGAGTACAGCGACTTGCGCGCCGCTGGGCACCTGTATTCACCCTTTCTCGACAAGTTTCAAATGTCGGACCAAGGCGCTGACTACATCTACACCGGCGAGCGGCCAGTGCCCTTCATGCTGCCCAACGGCCTGAAGGAAGTGGTGAATTATACCGCCTGGAACGATGCTGGCCGGCGCCTCGACCACTACCCCCTCCTCACGGCTGACCGCTACATGTCCTACCAGTTTATGGATAGAGTGCTGGGCTTGCACCCACAGCTTAACTTCCTGCTGCTCGACCTCGACGCGCTTGATGCCGACTTATTGGAGCGACTGCAGCACGACCCTACGGTGGTAATAGTATTCGAAACCACCAATGCGCATGCTATGCCCGAGATACGCCGCGCGTTCTTCGAGCTTATCAATAACCACGTAAACTGCCCCGTAGTAGTATCGCGCTGCTACCCAAACCAGGCCGCCGAGCAAACCCAGCTCGACGCAGCCACCGAAATCGGTGGTTTGCTTATCGATGGCCTCGGCGATGGGATAGTGCTCGGCACCCGCTATTTGCCGACCGAGCAGCCGCAGGAAGTTTGGCTCGATACCATTGCGGGCCTTAATCAATTGAGCTTTGGCATCTTGCAGGCGGCGCGCACTCGCATGAGC
>CALMOO010000622.1:3360-4478 GCA_937871705.1 uncultured Hymenobacter sp. | reverse complement strand
GCAAAACCGAGTACATCAGTTGCCCCAGCTGCGGCCGCACGCTCTTCGACTTGCAGGAAACCACGGCCATGATTCGCAAGCGCACCGACCACCTCAAAGGCATCAAAATCGGCATCATGGGCTGCATCGTCAACGGCCCCGGCGAGATGGCCGACGCTGACTACGGCTATGTAGGGGTAGGAAAAGGTAAAATCGCCCTCTACCGCGGCCAGGATGTCATCAAGAAAGCCGTACCCGAGGAACGCGCCGTCGATGAGTTGATTGAACTAATGCGCGAGGACGGCAAGTGGGTAGAGAAGGAAGTATTGGAGCCAGTAGGGGTGTAATTCCTCTATTCACTTACACTTCTGCTCGCGTCGCGTATCAATAATATGCGCGATTTTCCAGCCCTCGGCCAGCTTCACCAGTTGAAATGAGTCGTAGCCGCAGTGGCTGAATTTGCTACCCAGGTAAAATTCATACGGCGCCCATACGCTCGCCAAGTTGGCGTCGATTAACACCCGCTCAAATTGCACTCGTTCGTCCCAGGCCTCAGTGTGCGGCGTTCCTACTGCTTGTAAGAAGCTGTTGATACTCTCCGTCTGCAAGGAAATCGGTTGACTAGGCTTGCCACCAATGCCGTGAAATACGGCACCTGGCGCCAGCGTACGGCGCACCATAGTACTATCACCACGGCGCATCCCATCAAAAAACGCGATGACGGTTTGCTTTACAGCTTCGGTTTCGGGCAATATCTTTTGGCCTAAAGCTGGACTGGCGACTGTTAAAAGCACCAAGAGGGTAGGAAGGCTTTTTTCCATGCTGACTAGCTGCTGGCTTAACTTAGTGCGTCTAGCACAAACTATGCAATAAAGGGGGGTAGGAGGGTGGTGTAGCTTTGCTGGCCATGAATATAGCTTCTCTTACTCATACGCTAGCCAGGAAACTTGCCGCAACTGGCTATGCCATTTTGCCCACGCTCTACGCCCCTGCGGAAATAGCTGCGCTGCTTCGGTGTATTGATGAGGCGCCCGCCGCGAGCCCAAATTTTCGGCGTAGTCAAGACGTGTTTGCCATTCGTGACTTGCTCGGTGAAATCCCAACGCTATGGCCGCTACTCAACACGCCTGCTTTGCGCG
>CALMOO010000622.1:0-3350 GCA_937871705.1 uncultured Hymenobacter sp. | reverse complement strand
GTGTTAAGCGAGCTTTTTCCGGATGGCTGCCATCTCACCAAAGCTATTTACTTCGACAAGCCTGCGCTATCAAATTGGCTGGTAGCCTGGCACCAAGACTTAATGATAAACGTCGACCGTCGAGCCGACCTGCCTGGCTTTGGCCCCTGGACTAGCAAGGCTAACTGGGTAGCGGTGCAACCCCCGGTGGCAGTGCTGCAAAATAGCTCAACCATTCGTATTCACCTCGACAACTGCGATGCCACCAACGGCGCTCTAAAAGTTGTGGCTGGCTCACACCTGCACGGCGTATTACCGCCCGAAATAATCACTACCCATACGCCTAGCGCCAAGGTATGCGCTGCGCCACTTGGCGGCGCCATGCTCATGAAGCCCCTGCTACTCCACGCCTCCAACCGCAGCACCAGCGACCAGCCCCGCCGAGTCATTCACCTAGAGTTTTCGACCGCCGAGCTACCTGCCGAAATCGTCTGGCGCGAGCGGCGAGAAATATGATGGTACCTACGTTATTTTTAGGAGTGTTCTTCTTCGAGTAGTGGAAGCGAGACGCTCAATTCAGGTTGCTTTTCCTCAGGCACCGATTGACCTTGCAGCGCTAATTGATGGCGAGCCTCGTCAAATTCACCCTCGCTCTTTGCGATGACCAGGGTCGCCACGCCGTTCCCAATAACGTTGGTGATGGCCCGTGCCTCGCTCATAAATCGGTCTACCCCTAGCAACAAGGCCACACTCTCCACCGGAATGGCCTTCGTAGCCGCCAGAGTGGAGGCCAACACAATAAAGCCCGAACCTGTAACGCCCGCCGCTCCCTTACTCGTGACCACAAGGATAGCAATCAGCGTGAGCTGCTGCGACAATGAAAGCGGCACCTGAAAAGCTTGCGCCAGAAATATTACAGCAATGGATAAGTAAATGGAGGTGCCATCTAGGTTAAAAGAGTAGCCAGTAGGAATGACCAGGCCCGCTACTGAGCGTGAGCACCCATAGCGCTCCATTTTAGTTATCATGCGTGGCAAGGCCGATTCAGAAGAAGAAGTACCCAGCACCAGCAAAATCTCCTCTTTGATAAAGCTCAAGTAAGGCCACAGGCGCAGCTTGAAATAGCGCAAAATCAGATTCAATACGCCAAAAATGAACAAGAACATAGTTAGGTAGACTACAAGCATCAGCTTGCCCAGCGGCAGCAGGGCAGCAATCCCATACTTACCAATCGTAAAAGCCATTCCGCCGAATGCACCCAAGGGCGCTAGCTTCATTACTAGAGCCAGCACCCCAAACATGGCTTCCGACAAGCGCCCAAATGTGTTCATAAGCCGTTGGCCGTGCTCGCCCATACGATTGACTGCCAACCCAAAAAGCACCGAAAACAGGAGGACCTGTAAAATGTCGCCTTTAGCAAACGCATCAACCACATTGCCCGGTACGATATGGGTAAAAAACTCCACCCAATTCATTTCGCCGGCCTGTGTAGTGTACTTAGCCGTTTCGCGAGCTGTATTTGCATCGTGCAGCACAGCCTGAGCCGTAGCCTGAATACCCGCGCCAGGTTTGGTCAAGTTGGCCACTACTACGCCAATACCCAAAGCCAAAGTTGTAACTACTTCAAAGTAAATTAATGCTTTGCCGCCTACTCGGCCCACCTTCTTCAAGCTTTCTGTTCCTGCAATGCCCAGCACAACTGTTAGGAAGATGATAGGTGCAATAAGCATCTTAATGAGGCTAATGAACGTGTCAGCCACTGGCTTAAGAGCTGTACCAAACTTGGGGAACAAGGCACCCACCAGCACACCCAACGCTATGGCTGTCAGCACCTGTATAGTCTGATTAGCAAAGAATCTTTTCATGAGAAAGCGTAGAAATACTAAGCGGGGGTAGGGTTATTAGTTTTAGTTGATAACCCTCCCCCCGCAAAACGCAACACTACAGCCCTAGCTGTAGGTATTACAACGACTGTCGCAAGTCATAATTATAAGGTTAAAGATGACTTGTCTGCCAAAGAGGTCGTAAGCGAGGTAAAAACCAAAGAGCTAAGCAACTTATGTTGAATACGCAGTGCGAAGGCCTTTGCGGTGTTATATCAGCCAAGCATTAACAGATAAAAAACATGGATTTTTGACAATCTTTCTGCAATGGCAAGTGTTATCCTAGCACACCTAAACTGTGCGTCATGAACGGTAAAAACCTTTTTAACTTTGGTCCTGCTCTCGGTTATTTCTTCCGTAAGAATGACCCTGACCGTAAAACCAACTTTAACCTGCGTACCATGCACTTCATCAATAAGTTGAGCATGGCTATGTTTCTAGTAGGCTTCTTGGTGCTTATGTACCGTTGGTTTATCCGTTAACCAAGCAGCTTTGCCCAGATGAATATTGAGGAGTTCCGCGATTTTTGCCTCAGCCTGCCCAACACAGCCGAAGAAACCCCATTCGGCCCCGACACACTCGTGTTCAAAATAGGGGGTAAAATATTCGCTCTTACTAATCTACAAACATTCAGCAGTGTCAACCTTAAGTGCGACCCTGACCAAGCTGCAGACCTACGTGAGCGATATGGCTATGTGTTACCTGGCTGGCACATGAATAAAAAGCACTGGAATACCATACTAATTGGTACAGGAGTTACCAATGCTCAATTGCACCAATGGATTACTGACTCATATCAACTCATAGTTGCGGCTTTACCTAAGTCCTCACGTGCTATGCTGATACAAGCAACCGCTGAACGCTAGTGGTTTCGTCGTTAATCTAGCCAGAGTGTAGAGGAAGTGAAAAGCTATCTCAGCCTACACTCAAGCCCTGCACATAGATTGCAACTGTACTAGCCACGCTTCCAAAAAAGTCTTAATCTATTAGTGTTTAGGTAAGGAGGATTTCAAGCTTACTTGTAAATCTATTCTCTGACATTGTATCTTTGCACCCCGCTTTAAATGAAAGCTGCGTAGCCAGGCTTAAAAAACATTAAGATATATCTTTTAGATTTGGAAGTAGAGCAAAGAACAGTATCTTTGCACTCCCAAAAAGAATAAGCAGGGTAAGCAAGACTTGTTATAAATCTATTTATCAAGCGCTTATAGAAATAAGTCCACCTTAAACGAAGGTGGGTGCTAGAAAGAAAGTTAGCAAGGTAAAGAAATTAGTTGCCTTTGTCGTAGGAAATGCAAAGTAGTTTCGTATCTTTGCAGCCCGCTTCAAAAAGGAGTAGGATAAGGTAACGAGAGCAAAAAATAATTTGTTTGCAGTTGCAAGAGTAAATAAGTAGTTATACCTTTGCACTCCCAATCTAAAAAGGGGGTAGTAGAAGGGGGCTGGTAAAGCCCGCCAGGTTGCTCTAAAGGAGAGCAACAGATGTTC
>CALMOO010000621.1 GCA_937871705.1 uncultured Hymenobacter sp. | reverse complement strand
GACTTGGGCTGGTACATGCTCACCACAATGTCGTGCGGCTCGATTTGCACCGTTTCGGTTTTGCCCGATAAGTAGTTGTAGCCGTTGGCCTTGACTTGCTTGGGCGCGAAGCCATACTTGATTTCCTGGCGGTCGAGATACTGCGTGAAGCTGCGCAGCTGGCCGGGGTCGTTGCCAGCCGCGATAACGTAAGTTTTGTAGTCGCCGCCCGGCTTGGTGAGGGCAGTGGTGAAGTAGTTTTCACACTCGCGCAGCAGCTCGTCGTGGTGCTCGGAAGTGGCCTGGATGGTAGACCGGCTGGCGGCGTGGTGGTGGGCAATGCGCTGAGCCAGCGTCAGGGAGTCGCCGTCGGTGCGGGCGTAGCGCAGGCCGGCGGCCCCGCCCCCACCCTGCTCGTAGGTCATGCCGATGGCGCCGTTGAAGCTCGGCCAGGTATCGCCGTAGGTCGGGGCAAATAAATCGTAGACTTCGCGGGTGAAATACAGCCAGCTGTTCGCATCAAACGTCTTCTCGTTGTACTCCCCAATCACGTTCTGAAACTTGCGCTGGAAGGGCGTGATGTCGGCGTGAAAGGGCTTGGCCGCGGGCGAAAAGTAGTACGAGTTGTTCGGCCCCATCTCGTGAAAGTCGGCGTGCACAGCCGGCATCCACTGCTTGTAGAGGGTAATGCGCTGGCGGCTTTCCTGCTGCGTTTGCCAAGCCCAGTCGCGGTTCAAATCGAAGTAATAGTGGTTGAATCGCCCGCCGGGCCAGGGCTCGCGGTGCTCCCAGGAATAGGGCGAGGCGTTGGGCGTCTGGTTTTGCACGCGGTTATACCAGTTCACGTAGCGGTCGTGGCCGTCGGGGTTCACGCAGGGGTCGAGCAGCACCACCGTGTTCTGGAGCCACTTCTGCATTTCGGCGTCCTTGGGGTTAGCCAGGTCGTAGAGCACCGCCATCACGGCTTCCGAGCTAACGGCCTCGTTGCCATGCACGTTGTAGCTGAGCCAGGCCACGGCGGGCTGCTGGCGGCTGGCAGTGCCGCTTTCCAGGCCGGCCAGGCGGCGGTTGTTGTGGGCCACGTCGTCGAGGTGCGCGAAGTTGGCGGCGCTGGCTACTTCTACCACTTCCAGCGGGCGATGCTCGTAGGTTTGGCCGTAGCGCACGAGCTTCATCTGGCCGGGCATATGG
>CALMOO010000620.1:6971-8776 GCA_937871705.1 uncultured Hymenobacter sp. | reverse complement strand
GGCAACCCCTTCGAGCAACAGTAAAGCTCAAGCTGCTGAGTAGACACAAAAAAACCCGCTGTTAGCGGGCTTTTTGTTTGCGTGCGCGCGGGGAGATTCGAACTCCCACACCCGAAGGCACCACCCCCTCAAGATGGCGTGTCTACCAGTTTCACCACGTGCGCAAAAAGGTAATCGGCAACTTGATTTCGGCTTATGGCCGGCTTTACTGAGGTAGCAAAGCGGGTGCAAATGTACGCCCTTGGTATGTTTCAACACAAGCTTACCTTAGACATTAAGTAAAAAAACCTATTGCCTTCAACCTGGCTTCATAGTGTACAGCTTATTTGGCAAGGTCTTAGCTCCTTTATTCGTTTCGTTTTTCAACCGTTTTTGTACATGGAACCCGCCTCGTCTTTCTCTAAAGATTCGCTTTTCGGCCGCTTTGCAGGCAAGATTACGCACTACTCTGGTACTACGGCGGTCTTCGTGAGCGCGCTTGGCTTGGTAGTAGTATGGGCCGCGGTGGGGCCGCTGTTTCACTACTCTGAGAACTGGCAGCTGGTTATCAATACAAGCACCACTATTATCACATTTTTGATGGTATTCCTCATTCAGCGAGCCCAAAATAAAGACTCGTTGGTGCTACATCTCAAACTCAACGAGCTAATAGCTGCCACCAAAGGAGCAAGCAATCGCCTTATCAATGCCCAGGATTTTTCGGAGGAAGAAATCCGGCTTATACACCAGTTTTATTGTCTTTTGGCGGAGAAAGCCAAAAAGGATAATGACCTAGGCGAAACTCACTCGGTAGAGGAAGCGGAGGACAACCACCACGACAAACTGGCCGCTCACCGTAGCTGAGCAGTTGGCAACCCGCTTGGGGCATCAGCCTGCCTTTGTAGGCACAAAAAAACCTGGTCAATTATGACCAGGTTTTTTTGTGCTTAATAATTAATAATATACAACTTAGCGGCGGTGTTTTTTGCTGGATTTAGTCTTGGTTTTGGTCACCTTTTTCTTGGTGGACTCGTGGTGCTTTGCAGCAGTAGCTTTCTTGGCTTTGGTCTTGGTTTTGTGAGTTGCTTCTTTTTTGTGGCTGCGGTGGGCGGCAGCTTTTTCGGCTTTGGCGTGGTGCTTGGTGGCTTTTGTGTGCTTAGCAGCTTTGGCCTTGGTAGCCTTGCTGCTGTGGCGCACACTGCGGTGGGCTTCGGCGGCTCGGGCGTGGCGCAGGGCGGCCAAGCGAGCGGCACGGCTATGGTGCCGCAAGGCTGTGTGGCGCTCGGTATGCGCAACGGTCATTACCTCTTCGGGGCGAGCCTCAGGGGCTTCGGTGTAGTGAGCAGTGGCGTCTAGCTCAGGAGCGGCGGTGCTTTCCAGGTCGGCTGAAGCTGTGACTTTGGGCGCTTCGGCTAGCTTTTTACGGCGTACTGGCATTAAGAAATCGCGCTCGGCCCGCTCACGAATGCTCAGCTTTTCTTCGCCGGGCAGCTTGGTTACTACTGGGGCCTTATCGGTTTGGGCCATGGCAGCTGAGGCACTCAACAGCAAGGCACAAAGGGCAATTAACTTCCGCATTAATAGCTTACTAAGTAGTTTGAAAAAACAAAAATAAGCCGTAGGGTCGGACTGCGCAAGCCTTATTCTTGGGGATGATGAGGGGTTCTTGCCTGTGTGTTGCCCCAGCAGTTAAGCCAACTACCCATAGGTCAGCCTCTCTAGCGCCAGGCAGGCGAAGTACTGCTTGAAGCGCTACTTCTCTCCTACCCTACTGCTGGGCAATGCGCAGCCGCTGCCCCGCCGAATGCGCCCCAAACTCGGGTGCG
>CALMOO010000620.1:0-6961 GCA_937871705.1 uncultured Hymenobacter sp. | reverse complement strand
TACAAGCACTGCACCTGGCTGAGGCCGCCCGAAAAATCGCCGGCCTGGCTGGCCCGCATGCGATATTCGAAGACGTGGGTACCGCGGGGCACGGAGCTTAAGAAGAAGTTGGTGGCCGCGTCGCGTGGGCTTTCGTAGTAGCCGAGGCCGTTTTGATAGTGGTAGCCGCTGGTTTGCCCGATGAGTTCGAGGCCGGCGGCGCGCTGGTCTTTGAGGTGCACGTACTCCAGCTCACGGTCGGTGCGCAGCACGAGGCGCACTACCAGCGCATCGCCCACCCGGAGGGGGGTAGCGGCCGTAATCTTTTCGAGTACCGGGCCGCTGGCAGTGCGGGTTTCGCGGTAGAGCTGGCGCTCTAGGCTAAGGGGGGTAGCGGCGGGCGTTACCTTGTCAATATCTTCAAAATACTGCCAGTAGAGTGCGCCCCAGGCTACGCCGGCGTCGGGCTTAGTGACCGTAACCTTGCCTTGAGCGGGCTGAATATCGGCGGCCGCCCAGCTGGTCTTGAAATAGCCAGTGCCAGCTTGTGCGGCTTCGGGCTGAATTTTTTGGCCGCCGACCGTGATTTGCAAAGGTTGGGGTGCAGCCAGCCAGTCGGCGCCGCGCAGCAGCAGGGCGTAGCAGGCGTCGGCGGTGGCGCGGGTGCTTTCCCAGCTGTGGGTTTGCTTTTGCTTAAGCAACCAAAGCTTCATTTCGTCTACCGAGTGTTGGTCGTTCTTCACTTCGTCGAAGGCCTCGATGAGGGTGGCCTGGGTTTCGGTGGGGGCCTCGCGCCAGTAGTAGCCGCTGCGTACTTCCTTCCAGTACATGCCCAGCTCGGGCGAGTGCAGGGCGTTTTCGGCCAACGCGCGCAGGATGTCCTGGGCGGCCGGCGCAGCCTTATTTTCGCGGAATAAGCTCAGCGCGACCTGGGCCTGGAGGTAGCGCGTTTGGGCAGGCCAATACGCGGCGGCTTGCTGACGGTAGTAGGCGTAGGCAGCCTTGGCGGCCGCTGCTGCGGGCTGCTGGGGCCAAAAGCTGCGGGCGTACAGCGCCTGAATTTGCAGGTCGCTAAGGTGGTCGTCGGTCAGCTTCACGTCTTTCTGGCGGTGCAGCGCGGCGTAGTCGTCAGCGATACTAGCATCGAGGTAGCGCAAGGCATTTTGCAAAATCGGCCGGGCCGTGTCGTCCTGGCTAGCATCGAAGGCACCAAGTCGCTTTAGCTTGCCGAAGCCGGCCACGATGAGCTGGGTGATGTAGCGGTCGTCGGGCATTTTCTCAAACCACGGAAACCCGCCCCTACCCCCCTGCATTTGCTGCAGCTTGGTGAGAGTGCGGGCGGTTTCGCCTTGCAGGCGGGCTTCGTCGAAGAGCGTGCTGAGGCGGGCCAGGCGCTCGGTTTCGCCCTGGGCGTCGCGCACCCAGGGGGTTTCCTGCAAGAGCAGGTTTTTCAGCTCTGGGTTTTGCGCTAGCTTGCTGCTGAGCTGGTTGCGCTGGGCGGCGGTGCCGTTCTGGGCCTGGCGCGTCCACTCGGCCAAGATGGTTTTGAAGCGTGGGTTGGACTTTAGGATTTGCGCAGCTACCAAGTTGGCGTAGAGGCGGCTAAAGGTCTGCTCGGAGCACTCGTAGGGGTACTCCATGAGGTAGGGCAGGCTCTGCACGGCGTACCAGGCAGGGTTGGCCGTCATCTCCAGCGTGAGCGAGTAGTTGCGGCGGGTTGGGCTGCTGGTGCTGCTCAGCTTGGTGAGGTCGAAGGTGCGGGTGCCGGGGCCTACGATGGGCAGCGGCAGACTCTCGGTGAGCAGCAGGCGGTTGGGTAGCACGGGCAGCGTGTTTTCCTCGCCGTCGCTGAAGGTGGGCTCGCTTTTCGCTTTTCGTTTTTTGCCTGTCTTAGCGGCGCCGGTTTGGGCCACTATGCGGTACGTCACGGCGGCAGGCGCGAAATCGGGGGGTAGGCTCAGCTCCCAGCCCAGCGCCATGCTCTGGTGCGCGGCGGCCGACACGGCTTGCTGGGCGTTGCCTTTGAGCAGCTGGCTAGTAATATCCTGGCCAGTAGCAGCGTCGAGCAGGAAGAGCTGCGCCGTGCCGCTAGCGGCGTGGTCGGTCAGGTTCGAGAACTTGGCGGGGAAGCTGAACGTGTCGCCTTGCCGCAGGAAGCGCGGCGCGTTGGGCGAAATCTGGATTTCCTTCTGCGTGACAAGCTGCCGGGCGAGCTGGCCGGTGTGCAGGTTTTTGTCGTGGGCCAGGGCCAGCAGCTGCCAGCGCGTCACGGCCTCGGGCATCTGGAATTCGAGCACGATGTCACCCGTTGCGTTGGTGCGCAAGTCGGGCTGCCAAAAGGCGGTTTCGCGGAAATCGGTGCGAGTTTTAACACTGGATAAGTCCACCGAGCGCGCAGAGTTAGTAGTAATACTCATTGCAGCACTTGTCAGGTCGGCTCGCCGTTGGGTGCCGTAGCCGACAACTACCGTCTCGTTTAACTGTTTGTCGCTTATTCCATTAGCATTAGATAGCGACCTCACTCCGCGTATTTGTATACCAGCTGCTCGGCCTTGCAGCATCGGCGAGGGTGCCGGTGCGCTCTCCCAATTTGGGCCCAACGCTCGCATAAATTCAGCCAACAATTCGCCCCCAGCATACTGCGTATTAAGAATTGGATAGGCGACAACCTTTGTGTTAGTGGCAGAAGCTTCGCTCGATAATTGCTCAACCCGCAGAATACCAAAATAGCCTGCCCAGGCGTACCGCGCGGCGTAGTTATCACCTTCCATTACCAGTGGCTGAAAGCTATGCTGCTTGAACAAGTCCAGGCTCTGGTCATACAGCGTAGCTAATAATTCAGCCTCAGCCGGCTTGCCACTGGCTTGGCGAATAGTTACGCGCCAAGTTTCCTTCTGGCCGGGCTGGAGGCGGTCGCGGAAGGTGCTGATATCCAGCTTCAGCGGCTGCGGCTTCTCGGCTACTTGCACGGCAGCATCGTGGCGATACAGCCGATTATCGCGCACCTGCGTGGTGTGGATATAAAGCGGCCCAGCGGCCGTAGCGGAGCCGCTTTCTACTACTAAGCGGCGCTGCTCGTTGGCCTTCAGCGTTAGCCACTCCTGGCGTAGCAGCTGGCCGCCGCGCTCTACTTCGAGCAGAATGCGGGCATCGGCTTCGCTGCTGCCTAGCAGCACGGTAGCAGGCTGGCCGGGCGCCACGCTGTCGGCCGTAGCCACAAACCAGTCTGGCGTAGCGAAGGGAATAGAAGTCGCATGCGAATCGTAAAGCGTAAAATCCAGCTTCGCCCGCGCCGAGTCGGGGCCGGCGGCCAAGGCTTCGAGGCGGTAGTGGCCGGTGGGAACGCTGCCTAATAGCGCAGCCACCTCCAGCTGCGGGCTTTGCTTGGTGCTAAACGACAAGGTTTTAACCAACTCCGGCGTGGCTTCGTTGTCTGCCGTTTCGGGCACTGGGCCGGGCACGCCGGGCGGGTTGGGCCGGTAGCGCAGCGCCAGCAGCCGCAGCGTGCCCGTGGCTGGCAGCGGCTCGTAGGTGGCATTGAGGCCTTGGAGCGTGAAGGGGGGTAGGCGCTGTTTGTCGGCCAGCTCGGGCCCGGTGAGGCGCAGGCTGAGCGGATTGCGCCCGACCGGATAGCCGCGAACGCCGGTGCGCGTTTCGCCGGCCGCGTCGGTCACGTCGGCAGTTACCTCGAAGATATAGCCGGGCTCCCAGCCCGACCGGCCAGGTGCTTTCGGCACCAGTGGCGGAGTGAAGGTGATACTAAAGCGACCCTCGGCATCGGTAGTAGCGGTGCCGTGCGCGATTTCCTTGCTACCCCCCTGGCCTGGCCGGAAGCCCCCGCGGCGGAAGCCATAGTCGAACAGCGGCCACAACTCGCGACGCTCGACGTGGTAGCTTACCGTGGCGCCGTCGGTGGCCTGGCCGGCGTAGGCGCGGGCCCTACCCCCCACCGTGAGCGGCAGGCCTAGCTGCGGCCGGCCGGGCACCGAATCGAGCTGCACGTAGAACGTTGGGCGCTTGTAGTCTTCCACCGCGAAGCTCAGCTCGCCGTCGTCGGCAGTCAGCTTGAACTCGCCGTTGAGCCGGCCAGTCGGCAGCACAAAAGAGCCGTGAAACGAGCCAAACTCGTTTGTAGTAAAGGTTAATTTTTGTACGGTATCATCATTCGCGTCTTCCAGCTCTACTTCCTGCGCCTGCTTCGCCAGCAGTCGGGTTTTGCCGCCTTGGCGCGCTACTAGAATGCCTTTAAAATAAACTGTTTGTCCGGGCCGGTAGATGGCCCGGTCGGTGAAGAGAAAGCATTTTGTATCGGTAGCATCAAGCTGATTTTGGCCATAATACCCATTGATATTACCTACTACCAACGTATCATTTCCGCGCCAGACTTGTGCCTGGGCTACTTTCTCATCCTGCTGCTTACCAGTGCCTTTGGCCCCGGCGGGTAGCTCCACCATCCCCGAGGCGGCCGTTTGCTGCACCGCGCTTTGGCGCATTACCTGCTGGCCACTAGCCTGGTCGTAGCGGCGATAGGTAACCTGGGCCGACACCCCACTTAGGGGCTGCCCACTCTGCCGCTGTAGTACGAGCAGCTGCGGGGCGCCGGTGGCGGGTTGGTTACGAGTTACTACGCTCAGCGCGCTCGCTCCCAGCGCCGTGTAGCTGGTAGCCGTAGTAGGGCCGACTACTAGCGGAGTTTTAGCTTGGTTGCTGATAACCACTAAGTAGTTGCCGGCTGGCAGCGCCGCACCTACGGCACTTATTTTCTGCTCCTTGTAGTCGGGCGCCTGGATGGGCACCGGCACGGCCCAGGTAGCAACGGGTGCATTTTTCAGCGCAGTCGCGTAGCGCTCGGTGGCGGGCTGGTTACGTGTTTGGTATTGGTCAAACGCTGCTTTTTGTTTCAGCGAAATTCGGTAGGCCCAGGCGTGCAGCTCGTTCACGTTGCGCACCGTCGCATCGAGGCGCCAGGGCTGGCCGGGCACCACAATGTCGGCCGCTGTAAATGAAACTTCGGGCCGCTCTATTTGCTCGCGCAAGGTGTGGGCCCGTGCCGCGCCGCGCGACTTTGGAAACCGGGCTTCGGCTTCGTGGGCCAGCGCTACGGCGGCCACGGCATCAGTTTCGCGGCGCGCCTCGGCCCGGCGGGCCATGAACTCGGTGCTGAGGGGTAGGGCTTTATACGTTTCGGCCAGGCGAGCCAGGGCGAGCTCGTACTGGGCCGCAAGGTCGGTGCCTTGCACTTGGCCGTGCAGGTAGTCGAGGCGCTGCAGGTCCACATCGGCCAGCGCGGCCAGGTTATTGGCCGCCAATCGAGCCGTGGTGAGGCGCTGCAACAGGCGCAACGCGTGCAGCTGGCCATTGAGCGAGTCGGCGGCCGGAGCCGTTAGCCTGAGAGCCGCAAATTCTTGGGCGCTACCAAAGAGCTTGGGATTGGTTGGCTCAAACTGCTGCTCAGGCTTGGTAATGTAGAGCTCCTGGTTTTGCAAGCCCGCGATGGCGCGCTGGGCCAACAAGTCGTAGAGCGTGGGCCGCAGCTGGCGGCCTTCGGCATCACCACCAATGGCTAGGTCACCGAGCTGAGCCAGGGTAGTTTTGAGCTGGTGCTGGGGCTCGTCCTCGACCGATTGGTAGTAGTGCCGCACGATGGCGGCCCCGAGCCGGCCAGCATCCCAGGTGGCGAGGGTGCTGGCATCGTTGGCCGCGGCAGAGGGGGTAGGCGCCGCGCCGGCCGTGCGCTGGTAGAGCTGGTAGCGGTGCTGGCTGTAGTAGTCGGCGTAGAGGCCGGCCAGCAGCGAGTGCAAAATAGGCCGAGCCGGAAACTGCGCCGTTTTCAGGTCGCCTTCCAGCAGCGCAATGGCTTTCTCGTCGGCGTCTTCCTGCTTGGCATTTAGCAGCCTGATTTTATAGAGCAAGGCCCGCACGTAGGCCGGAGCATTGTTGGCTTTCTTGGCTTGTTGGTAAATGCTTTCGACCAGCGGGGCGGCCGTGGCGGTTTGGTCTTTTTTCAACAGGGCATCTATTTTCTTCCACTGGGCCGTGAGGGGGGTAGGCGGCCCAGACGCCGCCGAGTCGGCTAGAAAAACAGTTAGCACTAAGACGCAGCAAAGCAGCAGAATACGCATGAGCAGGAGCCAGCAGGCCAGGATTATACCCTAAAGATGCCAGAACCGCGCCAAGTGCACAGAAAGAACTATGAATTATGCATTAAGAATCATGACTTACATCGTCAGCTTCTTGAGCATCAATTCCTACTTCCTACCTACCCCCTGCCCCGCCGCACGGGGAAGAAAAGCAGCTGCACTATCAGCATTACCACGCTGGTGTAGGCCAGGCTCACGCCTACCCGGCCCAGCGTGAGTAGCGGGTGCTGGAAGGAGCCCAATTCGAGGAAGAAAAAGGCGAGGTGATGGATAGTAACCAGCAGGGCCAGGTACACCATAAACCACTGCCAGCCCATCTGGTGCACGTTCACCGTGTCCTGAGCGTCGTAGCCGTCGCGGGGGGTAAGCAGGCGCAGCACGTAGGGGCGCAGGTAAGCCAGCAGCACGGCAGCGGCGGCGTGCAGCCCGCCCGTATCGTGCGCAATATCAACGCTAAACCCCACCGCAAAGCCCAGTAACAGCTGCAAGGCCACGGGCGTTTGGATGGGCAAAAACAACAAAAAGCCCAGATAAAAGAAATTCCAGCCCAGGCCAAACAGCACCAGACTGCCGTTGTCGAACAGCAGCACGTAGAGACCCACGTACAGCGCAAAGCGCAGCAACTGCCCAAGGATGACGCCTACTACGCTCATGGCCGCGGTTTTTTCGTGGTGGGGCCAGCTGCCGAGCTACTGGCTGGTAGGTCGAGGGCGTGCTGCTCCAGCGAGTCGCGCTCGGGATGCGGCGGGGCGGGCACCACGTACACGTAGGTGAGGCGGCTGAAATCGACACCCAGCCGCAACTTCACGCTCAGAAAGCTCTTGTTGGGCTCGGTGCGGGCC
>CALMOO010000619.1 GCA_937871705.1 uncultured Hymenobacter sp. | reverse complement strand
GTATAACTTCCCGGCATGAAGCATCTGCTACCTGCCTTACTACTCGCACTATCCTTCGCTTCCTGCACCCATCAACTCCAGATGCCAGCGGGCGCCTTTAACCTGGGTCGCTACTCGCTGGCAGGCCAAACCACGCAGGTGGCTGCCAAGGCTTTCTTAAATCTAGCTGGCCCAGGCGGCACGGATGAACTCACCATTCAATTGAACCGCCGCCCGCTTGCGCCTGGCCAAGGCATTCTGATGGTGACGTACGACAAGTCGGTCGCGGAACCCGAGTCGGCCTATCGGCTTCGCCGGCTATCCTACACCTTTAACCGCGCAGGTGACAATACGAACTATAATGTGCAGTACAACCAGCACATGCAGGGCACACTAACCAGGCTCAATGGTGGCGGCTACTCGGGAACGTTTCGAGGCACCTTCAAGGGACTCGACACGGAAGATGGCAAATCAAGTGAGGTCGTTGGCAGCTTTAGCAATGTCTTAACGCTAGTGCAACAAAAACTCTAACGCTATTCTGGCAGCCGCACCCCACGCGCATAATCCTCCAGTGGCCCCGAACTGACGAAGCTGCGTAGCACCACGGCTTGCCCCCGGCCGTCATCTATCCCCACCTCGACAAAGAACCCGCGCCCCTCGTCGGCACAGTGGTAGAGGTTCACGCCGCCGTCGTCCTCCCAGCGCTGGGCCAGGAAGGTGCCGTGCCTAAGCACCCAGTAAAGCTGCACAGTAGGCGAGAGCAGGCGGAAAGTATAGGAGGTCACGGCTGAAACGCTATACTGCCTGGGTCGGCGGCTCGGGAGCAGGTAGGCGGCGTGGCTGCAAAGCCTGGTAAGCGCGCCAACTAGCAGCCAGTAGCAGTAAGATAGCTACGGCAAAGGCGAGGCGACGGGGCCAGCGAGTAAGGTAGCGGTGGCGGCGGGCGGTGAGCATGGCACAAAGAAAGCCCCGGCCGGTCAGGTCGGGGCTTTGAAAGTAAGTAGTAGCCTAGCGCCACCATAATCTGGTCGTGCTTAGAAGTTCACCAGCGAACTGCTATGTGCCCAACCGCAGGGGCAGGAGGTAGTAAATAGGCGCCCGTGGTTACTTTTTAGCGACGATGATGGTGTCGTCATCCGTGAGGGTGAGCGTGTTGCCCTGGACCGTACCTATTTTTTGCCCGCTATCAAACAACTCATAGCCCGTGCCGGCAGCTTTGACCTGTACGGGGCCACCGCCGCCTGTGTCCGGCGAGCCCGTAATTTTGAGCGTGATGGTCATGTTCGTCTCATCTTGCTTGCCGGCAACCACCACCACGTTGACCGTTCCCGACATGTTGACGCCGTTGGCGGCGTAGGGCAGGGGTATAGTCGTGCCGCCAGAAGTAACGGAGCTCATGGTGTAGAGACCAGCAACGGCCTCGGCCGGCGTCTTGGGGGTAGGGTCGTCTTTTTTGTCTTTGCCGCAGCCCGTCAGCAGCAGCAAGCCAAACATAAAGTAGAAGAGGTGTTTCATTAAGTATTGAAATAAAGATAGTTAAATAGTGACCAACACGGTCCCCAACACAAAACTATACTGCTTAAACTTGCCCTACTAGCCCCACTGAGAAGATTGCAATTAAAGCATCTTTTCATCTATATTTCATCTACACCCGACAAGGGCTTGAGGAAAGAAGCGCGAATGGGACAAAGAAAAGCCTCGGCAGTGGCAGGCCGAGGCTCTTCAGGTATAATTTATACCTCACACTAACAGCGCCCTACCCGACAAAAGGGCTACACAACAACACGTCACGTGGCAGCACCCAACAAGCCGCCGGCTAATTGTTAATTGATACTTGTAAAAGGCCCCACCATCTTGCGCTAGCGGGGCCTTGGCAGGTCGAAGAGTAGCGCCCAGACTAGCACCGCCTCGATGGCAGTACCAGCCAGGACTGCTGCGTGTGGTACTCCGCGGAGGCTACCAGCACCAGGTAGATGAGCACGCCGCCGTAGTGTAGCGCGGCGTGTACCCAATCATTGCGGGTTTCGGGCACATACTACTGAAAAAGCAAAGCAATTTAATCGCCTGTCTAGTGGCCCCAATTAGACAAAACTCTGTGGCAGAAGCCTCTTGCCAGCCTCACTAAGAAGCCTTGCATTTAACTAACAATTAGTTGTTTAGCTATTTGGCTAATACCTTGTGCAATAAATATCAAGCTTCTTATTATCCTGCTTTGCTATCTCTATTTTATGCAATTACATCTACTGCGCACCACTTCCTGTCTCGCCATTTACTACGACTCGTGCCATAACTGGCTCTTCTTAGATTGGTCTGGTGAGTTGACGCTACCCGCCGTGCAGGAGGCTTGCGTAGCCGTGGCACAGTGCTACCTACAGCGTACCTATTCGCGCGTACTCAATAGCAACCTGCAGGTAACGGGCATTAGCTGGAGTGTCGCCACGTGGCTCGGCTCGGAGTTCTTGCCCTACATGGCCGTGGGCGGCGTCGAGCACGTGGCCTGGATTAGCGCCCCTTCCTTATTAGGCCGTAATCTTACGCAGACCGTGCTTAAACAGGTGCCTGGCTTCGTGCTGAACGTGTTCGACAACGCCGAAGAAGCCATTGCCTGGCTACAGCAAGCGCCCTCCACACAACTGCCAGGCTACATCTTACCGCAACGCCAACCGGATAGTCAAGCCCGGCTAGCACAAGGGGTGCAGGTGCTGCGGCAGGAAGTGCAACAGCTACCGCAGAAAGTAATAAGAAGGCCAGGTAAGTCTCCGCGGGGCTAGCCCGTTGCCGCTGACTTCTCTACCTCTTTTCTCACCTTTTGCGCAGCTACTTGCATGAAGCACGTACTACTCTTTTTCCTGCTCACCCTCTCGCTGGCCAGCCCCGCGCAAACAGTATATCCGCACCACCGGCCTACCCAGCCACGCACCACGGTTGCTCAGCCCGTAGCCAGCCCCAAGGTCTACGTCTGCGGTGGAGGCTCTGCTTACGCCTATCACAGCAGCGAGGGCTGTGCTGGCCTCAATCGCTGTTCGCACGGTGTGAATGCCGTCACGGTAGCGGAAGCTGAAGGCATGGGGCGTCGACCCTGCAAGAAGTGCTACTAGCAGTACCTCACTTATGAAACGACTCTTACTCCTGCTACCCCTACTCAGCTTTACTACACTTGACTGGCAGCCGTTCGCCGTCGACCAGCACGTGACCGTGGACCTACCTGCGAAGCCCAGGGAGGCCAACGCAGTTCCTGGCAAAAAGATCGGCCGTAACCGCGCCTGGATGCTGCCAGCGCCCGAAGGGGTTTACCAGATAATGCGAATGCCCACCGGCTTCGCCAAAGCTGATGAGGCCGCGCGCAACTCTTATTATGAGCGCCTCATCGCCTTCGCCATGCGCAATGAGCAAGGGCAATTAGAGTCGATTACGGCATTTCCAACGGCCGCTGGCCCCAGCCTGGAGTATAAGTACCGGGTTCTTCGCCCAGGCACGCGCCAGCACCTCACTAGAATTGTGCGCACGCTGGTGGTCGATTCCGTGGCTTACTCGCTCAACTTCATCCCCGCCAACCAGCGAGATAGCCTAGGCCTGGCAGGGGCTGCGCAGCGTAGCCACTTTTATAATTCCCTTGTCGTGAAGCCTTGAACTTATACCTATAGGTTTATAGAAGAGACCTAGCTAAGCAATCAGCGCCTTTTCGTAGTTTGGCTTCGTGAAAACCTGGCTGTTCTGCTTCCTGCTTAGTGCTAGTTCAGCCGCCGCTCAGCGTCCAACCGCTGAGGCCGCCAAGCCAGCCGTTAGTTTCTGGCCCCTGGAGGCGCGCACGGGCACGGTCGTTTTTACGGCGCCTCCCCGCAGTCCCAATGCCCCCGCGCTCCGACAAGCGGAGCACGTACGAACGTGGCTGACGAGCACCTGCGGCAAGGATTGGAGTGAGTTGCAAACGGCGACCGATTCCACTCAGCTCTACCAAGGTCGGCTGCCGGGGGTGCACACGGGCGTGGTACTGAACTTTGCCCTGCGCCTAAGTCGACAGCCAATGGGTTGGCAGTACCACCTGTTCGCCTGTCAGGTTAGCTCCCCGACAAAGGCCGGCATCACGCACTGGCTGCCGCTGCACCGGCTGCTCGATGACCCGGACTTTCGGCCGGATGTGCGCAGCTTTCAGCAGCAACTTCAGCAGGCGTTGCCAGCGCTCTAGCTATGGTAGCTTACTGCCGTAGTTGGCTGGGCGAAGCGGGCGCTATCCACCTCAGCCATTGACACGCAGCCAGCTGCCACCTAGCACGACTTTTGTATGGGCGGCGCCGCCCAATTTCAGCACCTTACTGTCCCCTTATGCTACTACGTCTACCATTTTCTGCCTTGTTCACCCGTACGTGGTGGTTACTGCTTGCCTGCCTCGTGCTAGGTACTGCCTCCCGCGCCCTGGCGCAGGCGCCTGCCTGGCAGAGTGCACTTCCGATGCCTGCAAGCGTGTCGGCCAGTGCCTATGATGCTGCCGGCAATGTGTACCTGGCGGGCCGCTTTACGGGTACCCGCCAGTTTGGCTCTACTGCGCTCTCCACCACCGCGGTCATCGGCGACTTGTACATCGCCAAATACAATCTGACCAGTAACCGTTTCTTGTGGGCCGTGCAGGCAGGTGGTACCCAAAGCAATCAAGCGGTTGTGACGAAGCTGGTCGTGGCGGGTAGTAGTGTGTATGCGGGCGGCACGTTCCTGTCCCATACGGCTACTTTCGGCAGCACGACGCTTCCTAATGCCAGCATCGCCGCGCGCGTGGACGACGGCTTTACCATCTACGTCACGAAGCTGACCGATGCGGGCACCAGCGCCCGTTTTGTGTGGGCCAAGGCCGGCGGAAGCACGTACCTGGGCTCGCTGGCGGGTTTGGTCGTGCTGGGTAGTAACGTCTACCTGACAGGCTATTTCAACGGCAACACGGCCAAGTTTGACAACATTACCCTTGTCAGTGGGGTGGGGGTAACAAACCCGGCGCGTCCGGCGGACAATTATGGCTTCTCCGACGTCTACCTGGCTCGCCTCACTGATGCTGGCCCCACGGCTAGCTTTACCTGGGCTATCCGCGCGGGTGGCGGCGGCGACGATGCGGGACAGGCCCTCACCACGGACGGAAACAGCCTGTACCTGGCCGGCTTTTTTTCCGGCAAGCCCCTTGGCACGGGGTTTGGCACGGCGACTATTACCGGGGTGGGTGGCCGAGATGTGTTCGTGGCAAAGTACACCGATACGGGGACCACGGCGACCTGCCTCTGGGCACAGCAAGCCGGCGGCACGGACAACGACGAAGTTTCCCGCCTAGCCGTGAGCGGCGTCAGCGTGTATGTAGCGGGCAGCTTCGGCAGCGTAAGCGCAAGCTTTGGGGCCACGACCCTAGCACTGCTGACGAGCCCCATCTACAGTGATCGCGACGTGTACATCGCGAAGCTCAGCGATGCGGGTACCAGTGCCGGCTTCGTGTGGGCCGAACGACTAGGTGGTACGCTGGATGAATCGGTCCAAGCCCTCTTGCCGCAGGGCTCGGCCCTCTACCTGGCCGGGCTGTTCAGCAGCCCCACGCTGTCGCTGGGCTCCACCACGCTGACGAACGGTACCACCGGTGGCAATCTATCCAGTGCCTATATCACCAAGCTAGTCGACACGGGTTCGGCGCGGCAATTTGTGTGGGCCAAAGCCTTGAGCAATGCTTCCGGAGTAGCGTTCAATACGCTCTATGTCACGGGCCAGCGTCTCTACGCGAGCGCGAACATTCGCGCGACGACGAGCTTTGACTCCCTCTTGCTGACGGACCCCGTGGTGGGGACGGAGTTCGGCGTGCTGACGACCCTAACGGATAATCTAGCGCTGGCTACCGAGCCGGCCGTCGCAGCGCTTGCCAGCGACCTTTATCCCAACCCGGCGCATGAACACACCACGGTGCGCTTACCTGCCATTGCCGGCGTCAAGCAAGCCACGCTTACCCTGCGCAACGCGTTGGGCCAAGTAGTGCAGACCACCTGCTTAACGTTGCCGGCGACCGGCTTGTCGCAGGAAGTAAAACTCGGGGGCTTGCCTAGTGGAGTCTACATGTTGCAGGTGCAAGCTGGCAACACGACGGCCGTGCATCGCCTCGTGGTAGAATAAGCCCGCTACCTAGTTAGCCGTTATATGCCCTACTTCTTCCGTCCGTTGCAGGTTCGTCTTGGGACCCTGGCACTCCTAGCGCTGCTGGTTGGTTCCTGCGCCAAGACCGAGGTCCCTACGCCCACGACAACCGCAGGCCGCGATGATAACCTAGCCTTGGGTAATCCCAGTGGCGCTACCACCAGCACCAGTTCGCCCACGAACTACCTGCTAGTGAAAGACCAGTACACGCTCTCCTACAATCGGGACCAAGGCAAGCCGAACTGGG
>CALMOO010000618.1 GCA_937871705.1 uncultured Hymenobacter sp. | reverse complement strand
TCCCCGAGGGGGTAGCCCCTCCCATCCGCAACGTCGAGCTCAGCGACGTAGATGTGCTGCCCAATACCGATACCAAGGGCTGGCTGCTGCTCGACAAAGACATTCAGCTAGAGCTCGATGGCGCCGTGCAGAACTTGTACAACTTCAAGTACGACAAGGCCGAAAAGCAATTCCGTCCCCTGCGCCGCCGCTACCCCCACCACCCCATGCCTTACTTCCTGCTGGGCCTGAGCACGTGGTGGAAAATCATGCCGACCAACTTCCAGACCAAGCAGTACGACAAGATTTTCTTCGCGTACATGGACACGGCCAACACCTACAGTGAGCAGCTAGCCAAGGCCGACCCCAAGAACTACGAGGCGTACTTTTTCCTTTCGGCCGCCAACGGCTTCGATGCCCGCCTCAATGCCGAGCGCCACAACTGGCGCAAGGCCACCGTCAGCAGCAAGCGCGCCCTCAACTATTTGCAAAAAAGCCGCGAGGCCAATGGCCTCAGCCCCGAGTTTCTATTTGGCGAAGCCCTTTTTAACTACTACGCCGTTTGGATTCCCGATAACTACCCCCTGCTCAAGCCCGTGCTGCTGTTCTTTCCGAAGGGCGATAAAAAGCTCGGGCTTGAACAGTTGCGCAACGTCGCCAACAATGGCTTTTACACCGGCGTCGAGGCCAAGGTATTCCTCATGAAGCTCTTGCACAACGACGAGCACCAGACGCCCCAAGCCATGCCCATCGCCGCGGGCTTGGCCCGCAAATACCCCGACAATGGCTACTTCGAGCGCTTCTATGCTCTGCTCTGCTTCGACCAGGCGCAGTTCGGCGAGTGTGAGCGCCTCAGCCGCGATATCCTCGACAAAATCAACGTCGGCCTACCCGGCTACGAGGCTTCTAGTGGTCGCTACGCCAGCTACTTCCTCGGCTATCTCATGCAGTACAAGTACCGCGACGCGGCCAAGGCCAAAGACTACTACCAGCGCTGCATTGTGTTTGCCGAAAGCAACGGCGAAACCGAAGGCGGCTTCTACCTATTCGCCAACGCCAGCCTAGCCAAGCTATCTGTTCAAACTAACGATAAGGAAGCTGCTAAGCGCTATTATTCGGTAATAGTTGATAAGGCCGACCATAAATCAGCCCAGTATAAGGAAGCTAAGGATTATTTAAGAAAGAACAAAAGCTAAATCACGCTCATGGAACTTAGTGATTATCTGCTTACACCTCTTTACATAGGGCTATTTTATGCGATAGCGTTTGCTATAAGGCCCGCCGTGACTAATAGCTATACCAAACGTTATTTCATTCCGGCACTCTCCGTGAAGCTAATTGGTGCTTTAGCGCTTGGCATTTTATATCATACCATCTACGGCGGTGATACTAATAATTATTTTTATCATGCGTCTATTATCTACCATGCTTTCGGGCAATCTTTTAGCGCGGGATTACATTTAATAGTAACTGACGGCACTATGACATCTGACATTGCCCCTTATGTTAGTCAGATGGCTTGGTTTGGTCCTGATAGTAAGGAATATTTTGTTATCAGAGTGGCTGCCGTCTGTGCGTTACTAGGCTTTAATACTTACTCTGTAACGGCCTTGTTTTTTGCTGCACTTAGCTTCAGTGGTATGTGGGCTATGTACATGACATTCGCGAAAATCCGGCCGCAAGCATACAAGGAATTAGCAACAGCTGTCTTTTTCCTGCCATCCGTTTTTTTTTGGGGCTCTGGCTTGTTAAAAGACTCTCTTTGTCTAGGTGCATTAGGCTGGATTTTTTATGCGTTCTATCGCGGAGCTATCGAGAAAAGAAATATTCTGCGTTGTTTAATTATTGGGCTACTCGCAGCCAAAGTCATTGCTTCCATGAAAGTATATATTCTACTAGCTTTTGTTCCCCCGGCTGCACTTTGGGTGTTCAATGAAAATACGGCTCGTATACGTTCGGCTACCGTCCGGTGGGTAGCCAAGCCGCTACTACTATCCGTCGGCTTAGCGGTCGCGCTATACGCCATGTCTTCCATTGCTGCGGCCGACGCCCGCTTCAATATCGATAAAATTGGCGCACAAAGCAAGCTTACGGCTACCTACTTACAAGGCGTAAGCCAGAGTGAGAAAGGCTCCGGCTATAATATTGGGGAGCAAGACGGTACTCTCGGAGGAATGGCTAAGCTAGCTCCACAGGCGGTGGTAGTGGCACTATTCCGTCCTTTTCTATGGGAAGCCCACAATCCTACCATGGCTCTTTCGGCTTTGGAATCCACTTTTTTCTTACTTTTCACGCTTCGCATTTTTTGGCGGGTAGGCTTTGTCAAAACCTTACAGGCTATTGCCAGCCAGCCGGTACTAACGCTATGTTTTGTCTTTAGCCTGATATTCGCTATCTCCGTAGGTATTTCCAGCGGCAACTTTGGCACTCTGGTGCGTTATAAAATACCACTTATGCCTTTCTACCTAGGCGGGCTTTATATTCTCCAAAGCTTAACCCGGCCAGCTACAAAGCCCACCCGCGCCCAGGTAGTACGGCAGCCGCAACTTGCCTAGCCAACTTGTCGGGGGCTAAGAAAATAATGCTAAAAAGTTAGGAGTATTAGCTATTACAGAATAGCGTTGCTCGATAGTAGCCCGTGCAGCTTTGCCTAGTAGTTGGCGGTGTTGCGGCTGCGTAAGCAATTGGCGCAGGTGTTGCAGCCACTCTTGCGGCTCACGACAAACGTAGCCGTTTACACCGTCCTGTACTACTTCGGTATTCATACCCACTGGCGATACTAATGCTGGAATACCCAGAGCCATGTATTGCAAGGCTTTAAACGCGCATTTACCTTGAGCCCATTTATCGTCTTCGAGTGGCATCAAGCCTAAGTGAAACGTGAGCAAGTCAGGTATTTCGGTTGCCTTCTGCCAAGGCACAAAACGCAGCGAACGCAGCGGTTGGTTAAATTTAGGAGGCTGGTTAGATATCACCCGAAATTCGAATTCCAGTCCTTCCGCCTCTAACTGGGCTATTACCGGTACCAAAAGCAGCAGGTATTTAAGGGTCGAGTGCGTGCCGGTCCACCCTATCACCAAAGGTCCAGGGGCTAGCTGGTCACGCACCTGATTGTGCAAATGCACCGTGTCAATCGTGGTAGGGTTAATAACTGTGCGCGCATTATACTGCTTGGCATAGGTAGCCAGATAGGCATTGCCACAGCTGTTCTTATAAGCCCAGCCGCAAATGCTACTTACCTTATGGTGCCACTTAAACCCCGCTGCTATGCGATTAGCCTCCGAAGTATTAGGCAGCCAGATGGCATCGTCGAAGTCGTAGATTAAACGCTTACGCAGCACGTTTGCTAGCAACCATTCAAATATCGGCGGGCCCAGCGGCGCTGCTTCACGGTGCACAAATACGTAGTCGTACTTTAGGGCTGCCAGTACATGTGCCAGCCGTCGCCCAAAGCCCGCCAGGATGCCCATCCCCTTGCGAGCGTTCTGCCCCGACTGGTACAAAATCTGCCAAGTAGCCTCACTTAGAAAAGGCGCTAGCCGATACTGGTGCCCCTGCGCTACCAGGGTATCTAAGTATTGCTCAAACCGAAATCGCTGCGAAGGCGCCCGGCCTGGCGGGTAGGGAGTTAAAAATAGAATGCGCAAAACAGAAAGTCCAGGACCAAATGCCCAGTCAGTAGGAGCCAAAGTTACGGTCCTTCTTAACTAATTTACGAGGTAGCTACACCTGCTGGTAGAGCGCCGCTAGCGCCTGGTAAGAGCTCGCCGGCCCAAATTTTTGGCGCACAAACTGACGACCTGCTTCCGCAAATTTTGCTCGCAATTGCGCATCGGCAGCTAGTTTGGTGATGGCCGTTGCCATTGCCGCTACATCCCGGTTAGGCACCAGTAGGCCTGACCTACCGTTTTCAAATAACTCGGCCGGGCCGCCGCAGTCACTGGCAATCAACGGCGTACCATAATACAGCGCATCTAAGCAGGTAAGTGAAAAGGATTCTGACTCTGAGAAGTTTAGCAGGATATCAGCGGCTTTTACTTCTGCCTCTACATCGCTGGCAAAGCCGTCAAACTGCACCACTGCTTGCAGCCCATTT
The DNA here is from genome assembly GCA_937871705.1 of uncultured Hymenobacter sp. GTDB lineage: Bacteria > Bacteroidota > Bacteroidia > Cytophagales > Hymenobacteraceae > Hymenobacter. The sequence continues at coordinate 2,101 of CALMOO010000618.1, read as the reverse complement.
TGCGCCACAGTCGCCTCCAACTGTTGTCGAAATGCCTGGTTTTTGGCCATTCCCATATCCCCGCCCACGAAGCGCAGCCGCAGCCGGGAGTCAATAGTATACGCCTGCTGGAAGGCTGATAGTGCTATGTCCTGACCTTTGCCCTGAATATAGTTACTGATGTACAGCAGTTGTACTGTAGCATCGGGCCGAGGCAAATGCGCGGGCGCCGGATAGCGCTCTATCCCAGGCAGCGGGTCATAGATAACCTGGTTTTTAGCAGCCGCGCCAAAATAACTACGTACCGCTTCCGACACGCATACTACCCGGTCAGCGCCATGCTCAGCTAGCCAGCGCCAGGTGCGGGCTAGTGGTTGAACCAAACTTTGGGGCAGGAAACGCACGTGAGTTACTACTCGTAGGCGACCCAGGCTCAGCGCCTTAGCTACGTAGCCTGTCAGGTTATAAAAATCATTGAGGTGAATAATTTGCGCCCCTTCGTGCCAAGCCAGCCGGTAAAGCCGCCAGCCGTTGAGTAGCAGCATAGGCACATAGCGCAACAAGTCAGCTTTGCGGCGGCTAATTTCTACGAATGGCAATTCGTGTACGCGGTAGCCATCGGCCTCAAGTAGTGCCCGGGCCGTGCTACCAGTTGGTAGTACATAAGCGAAGCGCACAGCCTCGCATAGCGGACCGGTGGCATGGCGCATGGCATTTACCGCCCCAGTTATGGCGCGCGAATTATCAACGACCAGTACAACTAGCTTAACACGTTTTGATAAAGGCAAAATGGTCTTTTAATTTCAAAAATGGCATTTCATAAGGAGTATAGCTTACCCAGGATACCGCTAGCGCCAGGGCTAGCCCGGCTGCATTATTTCCTATCACCGCCTCTGGCGTTTGTTTCAATCTAAGGCGCCGCAGCAGTTGAATGCAATAAGCAACATCAAAAACAAGCAGTACAGGCCATAGATATAAGTGAGTCAATAATTTATAAAAAGTAGCTGCGGTATTTTGATGAGAGAATGCTACAAATAGTTTTGCTCAAGCAGCACAATAGGTATAAACGCAGGCGAACTGTGCCTGGCAATTAGAAAGAATACGCACCCAATAAATACTGCTATGAAACGTAATGGCTAGATGCGCAGATACGCCGCAGGTAGAACGAACCGATGACTATCCATCTGGTTTTTTGTCGCTCACTTAGAAGTAACTAAGTAATTAAAAATCCGCTAAGTACAAAGAAGAAATTTACCCCAAAATCTCCACTCGTCAGCTAGTAAGCAATTTGATAAAGAGGGCTTTGCTTAATAGATGAGCTAGGCGTATTAAAAAGAATAATATAGGAAGACAGTGAGAAAAGTGTAAGCCGCCTAGATTAGGAAAAACGTTTTGCTGCTTTTCGTTTGAGTGGCAGCAGTTGCCTCTTCGCTACCCTTTCTAAAGCTTGAGTTACTATACGCCTAAATTAGCTAGCTATGGTTTGGTTGATGAGTTGTCGCCAACGCCGGAACGTGTTGGCGTGGGAGAAATCCAGCGCTCGCTCATACGCTTTTTGCCCCAGTTCAACTCGTTGTGGGGCATTAGCCAGTAATTGCTGCAGGGTAGTGGTCCACTCAATTTGGTCGGCCGTCGCTGTAGCTGCATTAGTTAGCATGGGCATAAGCACTCCATAGGGGGCCCATTCTGCTTGTTTGATAGCCTGGACCGGAGTAGCCGAGTCAGGGGCTAGCATCTCGCGCGGACCCGTGGGGCAGTCCGTCGTAACGCATGCCACGCCGCAGGTCATAGCCTCGCCCAAGGCTAAGGGAAAACCCTCCCAGGCCGATGGAAAGACAAATACCTGCGCCGGCCGAATAAACTTAAAAGGGTTGTCCTGTAAGCCTACGAAGTACACGTCGTAGTCAGAGGTTAGTGGGTCGTTGTTCCAAGCCTGGTACACACGCAGGCTCAGGGCCTGGGCGTGGCGCACAAGTTCGGCGCGCAGTTCACCATCGCCAACAAACAGCAGCTTGGCCGGGCGCTTCTGCAGCAGCGCGGCAAAGATTTCGAGCAGAGGCGCCTGGTTTTTTTGGATGGCTAGCCGGCCCGACGTCACCAGCACCGGCGCAGAAGCATATAC
>CALMOO010000617.1:1422-4162 GCA_937871705.1 uncultured Hymenobacter sp. | reverse complement strand
AGCTTCCCTCCCCAGCTTGTTAACTGCTGAGGTGCTCGTAGGTATCATTATTTTCGTGGTGGCGTTCGGAGGATTTTACTACTTAACCCGGGTCGTGTTTCGCGAGCACTCCGAAGTATTCGATGATTGGGGCTTTGCCCAGATGGACAAGCTACGGGCGGCCTACCCCTGGTCGTTCGACGTAATGAAGTTTTTCACCTTCTTTGGCTCCGTAAAGTTCTTCGTGCCTGCCAGCTTGCTCGTGCCAGTGGTGCTGCATCGGCGCGGCTACAGCCGCTACGCGATTGAGCTGCTGCTATCAATGGGTGGCGGCTTAGCGCTCAATGAGTTATTGAAAGCCTACTTTCACCGCGACCGGCCTTCTACCGCGCCTTTTTATCAGTATGGCCTTAGCTTTCCCAGTGGGCATGCCATGATGAGCATGGCCTATTATGGGTGCCTGGCGTGGCTGGTGGTGCAGCATAGCCACCGGTGGGGGGTAGGGGCAGCGCTGCTAGTCTTTGCCGTGTTTATCGGCCTTACCCGCGTGTATTTCCACGTCCATTATCCTACCGATGTGGTGGCGGGCTTTTGCGGCGGCGCGGCATGGCTGGTGCTGCTACGCATAGGCATCCGGCTGTTCTGGAGAGAGAAAAAGGAATTAGATAAGGAGATTGCTGCAGGCACCTAAAGCTGCACTTTTACCCGCATTGCTAACAAGCCTTTTACGCCCTGCAGCTCCTCCAATTCTAATTCTTCAATGTTGGTTTCCAGCAGGTTACGGTCTTGCAGGTAGTCGATGTATTCGAGGTATTCGGTCGCTTCCCGGGGCTGGGCATATACCAGCGCCAGGTAGCCGGGCTGCGTAAGGCGCTCGCCGGTGCCGAGCACGGTAGCCTTGTCGATGCGCTTCTTAATTATCTCATACCGAATATTATAGGCGCCATCCACGTCAAACTGCCGCTCATCTTGCCGGAAGCGGATGCTCAGCGACTGCGCATGGATGAGAATGAGCTGCGTGGTTTCGAGCGGCACGGGTAGCTCGGCCTTGAGGGCGTGCGTCCGGCGCGTGATTTCGACCATCACCAGCAGTTGCCATAGCCGCAGGTTTTTCAGGAAAATCATGTCGAATGGCTTGTCCTGCACCAGGCTACCCCCCACATAGATGTTGAACTCGACGCCGTCGGTTTTAAAGCGCTGGAAGTAGTGTGGAAACATCTGCTGCGCCTTGGTTTCTTCCTGGTCGAGGTAGTCGCTGATGGTGTCGTTGATGCGCGTTACGCTCTGCTCAAAATCACGGCGGCGGTGGTAAAGGATGCCCAGCCGCGGGTCGATGTGCTGCCAGTAGTGCGTAATGGTGAGGCGCAGCTCGGGTATGTTCTGGGCTAGGTACTCAAACAGTGGCTCGGCCTGCGTGCGCAAGGAGTCATAGATATTCACCTCGTCGCCGCTGATAATACCCTGGCGTAGCCGGCGCAAGTTCTTGGTAACGTAGAACTTCAGCTCATCCAGGATGGGTAGGGCCTGGTATTCGGAGGCTTTCTTAAGTACTTGCCGGGCTAGGGTGAGGTGCTCGATGAGGTCGCCCTGCACGGCCTCGTTGCGGGCAGTGCTGGAGCCCCGGATGTCGCAGGAGCCGTGCAGCGGGTACACGTCCTCAAACACGATGGGCTCCATCTCGGCCGAGCGGTTGCCATCTTCCTGTTGGGTCAGCAGCCGGCGGGCCGCATCGTTAAAGCGCCACTCCATGGTGGGGTGAATGGCGGTAAACTTCTCCTTAATAACCGCCTGAATGCGCGTTTCCAGGTCTTCAGCGTTGCGTTTTACGGCCACCGCAAACAGGGGTACGAACTGCTTAACCAGCTCCATATCAAACTCGTCGAGGTCGCCGGCCTCGGGCGAGCCCAGCTCCAGCAGCCCCACCGTGTCGGGGCCGTAGGGCAGCAGCGCCAGAATGGCCGAATGGATACCCAGCCGCAAAATCTGCTGGCGAATATCCTCCTGAATGCTGGTCGAAGTAGCTACGTCTTCCAGCACCAGCGGCTGGCGGTCGGCCAGCAGCCGAGCATAGAGCTGCTTGAACCCTGCGGTCAGCTCCTGGCTCTGCATCTGCTTGGTGAGGAAGCTGTGGTTGATTTTGCGGCCAAAATCCACAAAAGCCTTCTTGCGCGTGTCATACGCCGCAATGCCCAGCTGCAGCGCGGGCCGCGCAAACAGCACCCGCAGCTTTTCCTGAATCTGCTCCAGCCGGTCCGACGCCTGCAAGACATCGCGTTCCAGCAGGTCGTACTTCAGCTCGGAAAGAATTTCCTGCGTTGTTACATCTACCAGCTGTAGCAGGTTGAATCCCTCCAGCGTAAAGCGCTCGGGTGGTAGCAGCTCGTACCACAGCTCCAGGCGGTGGCGATTGTGCAGCAAGTACTGCACTTGCTAGGGGCTCAAAGTGGGCTTTTCGCCCTGCACCCGCACCCGCACGAACGACGAGTCGAAGCTCACCCCATAGTGCCGATAGAGGCCAATGCGGTAGTCGGCCCCGGTGAAGATAATGGCGCCCTGCTCAGGTATCTCGGCTCCATATTCGCGGCTGAGAATGAGCAAGTAAGCCATCTGCGTCATGCGCAGCTCCATGGTAGCAAAGTCGATGTTGAGCGGCTGCTTAATGGCGCGGTCCTTGCCCATCATCACCTCCGCAAAACGGCTGGTATAGTAAAAGCTGCGCCGCTGAAATGGCGGAATAGCCCCGCTGATAGAGGTAGTAGTT
>CALMOO010000617.1:0-1388 GCA_937871705.1 uncultured Hymenobacter sp. | reverse complement strand
GGCGGAAACACCGCCAGCATGAGCATGCCCACGAGGTCGGGGGTAGTATCGAGCTGCTCAATATTGGGCAGGTTGCCGCGGCAGTCGAGGTTTTTGGCCACTTCTTGGTGCACGGCGCGGGCCAGGCGGGCTACGCCGGGGTTGGGGTCGGCCTCGCGCTCACGCCAGTAGTCGATAAGGGGTTCCAGGCTCAGCGTCGTGGCAAACGGAAAGCCCCCAGTCACACCTGAGTTATCCAGCGGCACATCTGCCGGGCCCGCCAGGGTGGCCTGCGTTACGGCTTCAAAAGTGGTGGCTGGCGCGAGCAGGTCGGAGGCAGGCATGGCAGGCAGGTGAGCAGTGAAACAGATATACGCAGGCTGTCCGCAGGGGGGTAGGGCTACCGCGTGAGAACAACCTTCGTGGTGTCGTTGGCGGTTTTAGAAACGTACGAACTAGTAATTTGAGTAGTATCAATTAAGCTAGATTTATCGATTAAGTTAAATTGCTTGCCAGTGTTCTGATAGCAGGTGCAGCAGCCGGTAGCATTGTAGCGGCCCGCTAGCTGAATGTTAGTAACAAGAAAACTGTACCTGACTACTTTGCCATTAGTGACGCGGCGCGTAGAAATACGATAATCGTAGGCATCAAGCTTGATGTTGTTCCCGGCCGAAGGGAAAGGAGAAGCGTTATTGATAATAATCGTGTTTAGGCCAGGGCTGATGCTAGTGTCGCCCGAAGCAGAGATGCTGAGCGGCAGCACGCGCAGCACGGACGTACTACCCGGAACGGTGCCCCCAGTAGTACCTGTGGTGCCTGTAGTACTTGTAGTGCCAGTTGTACTTGTGGTGCCCGTGGTACCGGTAGCAAGGTGGCCAATACGGGTAATATATATTGTGTCTATGTCTCTGTACCAAAACTTTTTAGGGACACTGACTTTAAATTTAAAGTACAGCGCGTCAGCCGTGGCATCTTGGCAGATGCAGACATCGTTGGCGCAGCAGCCAGCTAGGGCCAGTAGCATAGCCAGCCCAGGGAGAAAGCACAAAAACTTTTTCATCACAATAACTAAATGAGCCCGGCACCCGCCACTTGCCAGAAGCAAGCCAGCTGGTGCCGGGCTACAAAGGTCCGAAGGCGGCGAGTTATTGTGAGCCGCTCGTTAAAATTAGTGCTGCGACTTGTCGCTAGCGTTAGCCGACGAAGGCAGGGTAGGGTTGTTGACGGTGCCGCCAGCCAGCAGCAATGGGTTGAGGCGAGTAGCTGCCGTGTCGAGCTGAGGGCGCACTTTGTTCAGGGCTTCGCGCAAGGCCAGTACGTCGGCCAGGCGCGGCGCGTCGGTTTGCGAGTAGCCGCTGTACATGGCCACTTTCACGGTCGACGAGCCTTTGCCGGTGTAGGTGCCCAGC
>CALMOO010000616.1 GCA_937871705.1 uncultured Hymenobacter sp. | reverse complement strand
TTGGTAACGTTGGCTTAAAGCCCAAAGATAGGCGGGTGTAGCACGGACTCGCTGCGTTCGCGCTACCTCAGCCATCCCAGCCCATGTCGGCGTTAATAGGAGGGGTAGGGTCAAGCGATTTCCATAAGTATTTGCAGGCCAGCGTGCGATAAGGCCGCCACGGCTCCGCAATAACCAGCATGCGCTTATGCAGCGCCCGGCCGGTTTCCTCCAGGTTATAGAGGCGGCGCATGGCGTTTTGCAGGCCCAGGTCGCCCTCGCTGAACACGTCGGGCTGGTCGAGAGCAAACATTTGCAGCATCTGGGCCGTCCAGCGCCCTACCCCCCTGATGGCGGTGAGGTGCGCTGTAAAGGCCTCTTCATCGAGCTGGCTCAGGTGCTCGTAGTCGAGCAGCCCGCGCTCCTGGTAGTCGGCAATGGCCTTGAGGTAACCAATTTTTTGGCGCGACAAGCCCGCTTCGCGCAGCTCGTCTTCCGCCATGCGCAGCACCTCGCGCGGTTCGGGGTAGCCATCGGGCCGAAACAGCGCCGCGAAGCGCCGCCAGATGGCCGCCGCCGCCTTGGTCGAAATCTGCTGGCTCACGATGGCGCGCAGCAAAGCCAGGTACAAATCTTCGTGGGCGGCGGGCCGCACCGGGCCGGGCACCTTCGCAATAGCCTGCGCCAGAATAGGGTCGGCCTGGGTTAGGTGAGCCAGTGCCGCGGCGTGCCAATGGGGTTCAGGGATGAATTGATTTTCCAAAACAGCGTTGGATTAGGTAGCTATCGGTAGGGGTAATAAGTCATTTATAAGCCAGCTAGCCTTAGGAGTGAATGTCTTCCGGAATCGTTGGAACCGAAATAGCCTTCAACAACATCCCTTCCGCACTCAGCCGCAGGCCGGTGAGGCAGTAGCCATCGGCAGCGCCGGTATCGAGGTAGATGGTGTTGGAAACCGAGTCGCGCTCAAACTTGTGGCTGCGTGTGGGCGTGTGCCCCACCACTTGCAGGCGGCCGGTGTTGCAGAGCTGCCCGCGGCGCCACAGCACCCCGTCGTTATTAGTAGGGTCGAGCTCATCGGGCACCCCGGCAAAGCCCGCGTGCGAAAACAAAACGTAGTCATTTTGCCAAAACAGCGGCCGCTCGCCCAGCCAGGCTGCGTGCGGCGCGAGCCAAGCCCGGTAGTGCTCCTGGTATTGCAGCAGGGTTTCGCGGCCGCCCCAGTTCAGCCACGGCTCAAATGGGCGGTACGGACCCCGGTGCCGCGCCATGCCCCAGTCATGGTTGCCCTGCAAAAAAATGGTTTGCTCCGGATATTCCTGGCTAAGCTGGCGGCATAGCTCCACCGTTTCGGGGCTGAAATTGCCCCGGTCCACCAAGTCACCGAGCTGCACCAATATTTCTTCGGCCGGCCGCCAGTGCGTCAGCAGCTTACGAAAGGTGTGCAGGCAGCCGTGCACGTCGGCAATAACAAAGAAGTTCATAGGTACTTATGTAACAACTGCGGGCCGCTGCTGAGTGCCCAAATCAAGCCAGAGTAGCAGTTTGTTCGCGCCATTGCTGCTTGCTCAAGCCGAGCGCCGGGCAGGGGGTAGGGGATGCCTACCCCCCTGCCTGGCAGCTACTATCAAACCAGCGAGCGCCTAGGCTGGTTGGCTCGCTGCCACGCCCCGCACGGCGGCCACGGTGCGCGCCAGCATGTCGTCATCCACGTCGAGGTGCGTCACGAAGCGCACCCAGCTGCCTCCAAAGCCGCTGGCTCGGATGCCCTGCGCCTCCAATTGGGCCAGAAAATCGGCTACCGCCACTTGGCTTTCATCCAGCCGAAAAATTACCAGATTGGTTTCGGGCTCCAGTATCTCAGCCACGTAGGGCAGCGGGCGCAAGGCATCAGCT
>CALMOO010000615.1 GCA_937871705.1 uncultured Hymenobacter sp. | reverse complement strand
CCAGAATATCGCCCTGAAATGGTGCGCCGACAACGGCCTGAAAGTCAACCCTGACGAAACGAACTACGACCCGCAGGCCGTGAACTTTATGTCGAGCAGCGACTTTTTGGCGGCGGCCGAAAAGTACATCGTCGGCAAGCCCGAGAGCCGCGATAAAATAGTGGACGGCAAGAATACCGGCGTGAAAGTGGACGTAGCCGCCGACGCCGTGGCTACCTGGACGCCCGGCGACGTGAACATTGCCAAGCAAAAAGGCGGCCTGGTGAGCATCGTCTCGACTCGCGAATACTCGAACCAGATGCCTAACATTATGGTGACGACCAAGCGCTGGTACGATGCTCACCAGAAAGAAGTGGCCGGCATGATGACGGCTTTCGCGCTGGCCGGCGACCAGGTAAAATCGCACCCCGAAGCCCTGACCCGCGCCGCCGACATCTCGGCCGACGTGTATGGCGACAAAGACAAGAACGGCGGCTACTGGCTCAAGTACTATAAAGGCACCGAGGAGGCCGACCGCGACGGCAACGTGGTAGCGCTAGGGGGTAGCAAAGCCTTCAACTTCAGCGACAACCTGGCGCTGTTTGGCTTGAACGAGGGCGGCACCAACATTTACGCCTCGGTATACAAAACCTTCGGTGATGTGCAAAGCAAGCTCTACCCCAAGGAGTTGCCTAACTACGTGCCGCTTGATGATATGCTCGACCTGAGCTTGCTGCGCACCATGCAGACGCAGTACAAAGGCAAAAACATCGCGCCGGCCGAAACGCAGAAATTTGCCGCCGGCGACGAGATTCGCCGCAACGTGAGCCAGCGCGCCTGGAACATCGAGTTTAATAGCGGCCAGAGCACCTTCACCCCCGCCGCGCAACAGGAGTTGAACCAGCTTTTCGACGACCTGGTAGTGGCTGGCAGCCTGAAAGTGGCTGTGCACGGCCACACCGACAACACCGGCGACCCGCAGAAAAATCAGCAGCTGTCAGAAGACCGGGCTATGGCCGTGCGCCAGTGGCTGGAGCAGAAAAGCGCCAGCGCCTTCCCGCAGGGCCGCATTCAGGTGTTTGCCCACGGCGCTTCGGAGCCGGTAGCCAGCAACCTGACACCCGCCGGCAAGGCGCAGAACCGGCGCGTGGAGATTGTGCTGGGTAACTAGCCAATAGCCAGCCCAGCACAAATTAGTAGAACGGTCATGCTGAGCTAAGATGCTTCGACAAGCTCAGCATGACCGTTCTGATTTTGGTTAACCTTGCGCTTTACTCCTAACGCCAATCCGAAGCCTTCAGTGTTTTTCTCGATGGTGGCGGCGCAGGTAGCGGTGCTGCTACTGCTGTGGCTGTTTTACCCGTTGCAGCTGTTTCCGACGCTAGGCGAGGTGCTGGTTTCGTTTAAAGACTTGGTGACGACGCAGGGGCTGATTCAGGAGCTGTGGGCCAGCCTGACGACGGCGCTGGCGGCGCTGGGCATTGCTACGGTGCTGGCGCTGGGCATTTCGTACCTCACGGCATTGCCTTTTTTTCGGCCGCTGGCCTACGCAGCCAGCAAAATGCGCTACCTCACGCTCACCGGGCTCACCTTTTTTATGGCGCTGCTGCTTAGTTCGGGGCATCAGGTGAAGCTGTCGGTGCTGATTTTCGGGGCCACGGTGTACCTGGTGACGGGCATGACGAGCGTAATTCTGACTACTACCCAGGAAGAAATCGACCACGCTCGCACGTTGGGCATGAGTGAGTGGCGCAGCTTTTACGAAGTGGTGGTGCTAGGCAAGCTCCCGGATATGCTGGAAGTAGTGCGGCAGAACTTCGCCATTATCTGGACCATGATAACGCTCGTGGAAACGCTATACCAGAGCGAAGGCGGCATCGGGCTACTGCTTTACAAGCAAAATCGCTACCTGCATTTGGCGGGGGTAGTGGCTATTCAACTGGTTATCCTGATTACTGGCGCGGTGCAAGACTATGTGTTTGAGTGGCTGCGGCGCCTGTTTTTTCCTTACTCTACCCTTACGGCCGCCAAGTAATGACCGAGTTTTCCTACAAGGAGCCGCTGCTGACACTAAGCAACGTATCGCAGCAGTTTGCGGGCGAAGTGGTGCTGCGCGACATCAGCGTGCAGGTGCGCGACGTGGTGCGGCCGGGCGTGCAGCAAGGGCAGGTGGTGGGGTTTTACGGGCGCTCGGGCATGGGCAAGTCGGTTCTGTCGCGCATTATTTCGGGCCTGCTGGTGCCCACCACCGGCACGGTGCAGGTGGGTAGCCCGGCGCGTCCGGTGTGCCCCGGCGATGTAGGCTTCGTCCAGCAGCGCTACCCCCTCTTCAACCACCGAACCCTGCTCGACAACCTGCTGGTAGCCGCCGCCCGCAAGCACCCGCCCGCCGAGGCGCTGGCCCGCGCCGAAAGCTTTTTGGAGCGCTTCGGGCTGGCGCCGCACCGGCGTAAGTACCCGGCCATGCTCTCGGGTGGGCAGCGGCAGCGGGCGGCTATCGCCCAGCAATTGCTGTGCTCCGAGCATTTTATTATTCTGGATGAGCCTTTCTCGGGCCTCGATATCGCCATGATTGACGAGGTGAAAAAGATTATTCTGGAAGTAACTGCCCTCGATGAGCTAAACACTGTCGTCATCGTGTCGCACGACTTGAGCACGACCACCGCCATTTCAGATACGCTGTGGCTGCTGGCACCCGAGCGCGACGCGGCCGGCCAGTGCCTGCCCGGCGCCACCATCAACCAGAAGCACCAGTACAACTTGGCCCAGATGGGCTTGGCTTGGCAGCCCGGCATTGAAGCTAAACCAGAATTTGTCGAATTGATTCAGCATTTGAAAAACGAGATTCGGCAATCGTAGGGTGCAGGGCTTGCCCCCGCACCCTACAACGCCGATACTTCCAGTACGTGGCTGGTGAGGGGGGTAGGGCCGCTACCTGACACCAGCGCGCCCACTTTTAGGAGGTAGTCGCCGGAGTAGGTCTGGCCGTTTTCGGGCACGGCCGACTTGGCGCCGGGCATCAGGTTTATTTCCTGAATTTTGTAGCGGCGGGCGGGGTCGAGGCCTTCGAGGCGCACGCGGGTAAACTCTTCGTTGAAGCGCAGGTGCAGATTATAAGCCAACACCAGGGCCTGGGTGCGGGCGGGGTTGACGTACTGCACCACGGCGCGATTTTGCTCGTAAGGCGAGATGAGGCGATAGAGGTCGCCGTGCCAGATGAGGTCGCTCAGGCGCTTGTAGTCCTTGATGGTTTGCTGGCTGAACTTCAGTTCGTCGGGCGTGAACTCATCGACTCGAATGTCGTAGCCGAGCCGGCCCATCCAGGCTACATCGGTGCGGAATTTCAGGCTCTGGGCCTTGTTCCAGTTCGTGACGTGCGCCGACACGGCGATGCTGGGGAAAAAGTACGAGTAGCCCCACTGAATCATGACCCGCTCAAAAGCGTCGGTGTTATCCGAAGCCCAGAACTCGGTAAAGTACGGCAGCGCGCCATAGTCCACGCGGGCGCCGCCGCCCGAGCACAGCATCATGGGCACGTGCGGATACTTCTGGCGCATGCGCGTAAAGACGCTGTAGAGCCCGCGCACGTAGTCGATGTAGAGGTGCGACTGCTGGCTCTTGAGGTGCTGCGAGTAGGCGTTGGTCATCATGCGGTTGCAGTCCCACTTGATGTAGCCGAGCTGCGGATTTTTGGTAAACAGGCCATCTACCACCCCAAACACGAAGTCTTGCACCTTCGGGTTGGTGAGGTCGAGCACCAGCTGGTTGCGGTAGTAATTGGGCTCGCGGTTGGGCAGTTCCAGCACCCAGTCGCGGTGCTTTTCATACAGTTCGCTCTTCGGGTTCACCATTTCGGGCTCAATCCAGATGCCGAATTTTATGCCTTCCTTGGTGGCAGTCTGCACCAGGTGGCCAAGGCCGTTGGGCAGCTTGGATTTGGTTTCCTGCCAGTCGCCGAGGCCTTGGGCGTCATCCTTGCGCGGGTACTTGTTGCCAAACCAGCCATCGTCGAGCAAGAACAAATCGACGCCCAGCGTCTTGGCAGTGCCGATGAGGGTGTCGAGTTTCGTTTCGTTGAAATTGAAAAACGTGGCCTCCCAGTTGTTGAGCAGTGTCAGGCGCTCCTTGGTGCCATCGAGCACACCATATTGCCGAGCCCAGCGGTGCAAGTTGCGGCTCGCCAGGCCTTTGCCTTGGTGGCTATAAGTAAAAATAAAAGCGGGGGTAGCAAAGTTCTCGTTCGGCTTGAGCGCGTATTCCGAGGCAAACGGGTTCATGCCGGCCAGGATGCGCAGGTCGTTTTTCTCATCCAGCTCAAAGGAAAACTGGAAGTTGCCGCTCCAGGCCAGCGTGCCGGCAATCAGCTCGCCTTGCGTTTCGGTGGCGGGCTTGTCCAGGGCAATTTGGAAATCGGGGTGCTGGAATATCTGGGCGCGGGTGCCGAGCTTGGAATCAATAATCTTGATGCCGCTGGTCAGCTCCGATTGCTGCATGCGCATTTCCTCGGCCCAGTCGCTATGAAACTGCGTGAGCCAGTAGTGCGGCGCCTCGAAGTGTAGCATGCCCGAGGCAAAGCGGCTCAAGGTCACTACCTTTT
>CALMOO010000614.1 GCA_937871705.1 uncultured Hymenobacter sp. | reverse complement strand
GCCAATGCCCGTGACCGAAGCCACCGCCCGCTTCGGAAACATGTCCGACACGGTGGTGAAGATGTTAGCGCTCCAGGCCTGATGCGCCGCCGCCGCGATGCCGATTACCAGCACCGCCAGCCACATATTCATGCCGCCCAGCCACTGCGCAAACACAATGGGGCATACGCAGCAGGCAATAAGCAGCATCGACGTTTTGCGCGCCTGAAAAGCCGGCATGCCGCGCTTGATAAAGCCTAGCGGCAGGTAGCCGCCGCCCACGCTGCCCACGCTCGACAAGATGTACACTGCCGCTACCGGCAAGGCAATAGCCGTCCCCTTCAAGTGGTACTGCTTGCCCAAAAAATCGGGCAGCCAAAAGAGGTAAAACCACCAGATAGGGTCAGTAATGAACTTGCCAATCACGAAGGCCCAGGTTTGGCGGAAGCCCAGCAGCGGCAGCCAGCCCACTTTGGGCTTTTCTTCTACTACCCCCTCGGCGGGCAGGCCAACCGGAATATCGGCGTTGATGTAGTCAAATTCGGCCTTGCTCAGGCGTTTGCTGTCGGCGGGCGTTTCGTAGATGAGCATCCACAGCACCAGCCACACAAAACCCAGCGCGCCCGTGATGATGAAAGCCCATTGCCAGCCAATGGTTTCGGCAATGAGCGGCACCGAAAGCGGGGCCACAATAGCGCCCACGTTAGACCCCGAGTTGAAGATGCCCGTGGCCAGCGCCCGCTCGCGCTGCGGAAACCATTCGGCCGTAGTCTTGATGGCGGCCGGAAAATTGCCAGCTTCGGTGAGGCCTAAAAAACCGCGCGCTACCCCAAAGCCCAACGTGCTGCTAACCAGCGCGTGGCCCATCGCAGCCACGCTCCACAGTGTGGTCGAGAGCGCGTAGCCCAGCTTGGTGCCCAGCTTGTCGATAATGCGGCCTACCCCTATCATGCCAATGGCATACGCCAGCTTAAACGCAATCTCGATGTTGGCATAGTCGCCCGAGTTCCAGCTAAATGCCTTCTCCAAGTAGGGCTTTAGCAACGAGATAACCGCCCGGTCGAGGTAGTTGATGGTCGTGGCAAAAAACACCAGCGAACAGATGGTCCAGCGGTACTTGCCCATGACGGTGTCGGGCGTATTGGCCACGGGCGGCGAGTTGCTAAGGGTGGGATTCATAGGATAGCGTAGCGTTAGCGAGGCTGAGAAGCGAGGAATTCCATGAGCGGCACCACGCGGGCCGTGATGGTAGCCGCGTCGCTCGCCCCTTTAAAAAGCTGTGAGCCAATACCTACCACGTTTATGCCCGCCCCAAACCACTCGCTCAAACTGGCTTCGGTGGGCTCTACCCCCCCTGTCACCATCAGCTTGGTATGCGGCATGGGGCCGCGCACGGCCTTGATATAGTCGGGCCCCACAATATTGCCCGGAAACACCTTAACCAGTTGCGCGCCGAGCTGCGTAGCATTATATATCTCGTTGAGAGTCATGGCCCCCGGTAGCCAGGCCACGTCGTGAGCCTGGCAGGCGGCGGCCACATCGGCCGTTGTGATGGGCTGCACCACAAACTGAGCGCCGGCCACAATGAAGCGCTCGGCATCGGCCGCGTTGTAGATGGTGCCGATACCGAGCACCAGGTCGGGGCAGTCGGTGTGCGTTAGCTTCACCAGCTCCTCAAACACCTCAAACGCGTTGGCCCCGCGGTTAGTAAATTCAAACACCCGGATGCCACCCGCGTAGCAGGCCCGCACCACCGACTGCGCGTAGGCGGCATCGGCATGAAAAAAAACCGGCACCAGCGGCGATTGAAGTACGCGGGCAATAACGTCTTGGGAAGAAAGCATGAGGATAAGAGTAGTAGCTTTTTGCGTTTGTCATTGCGAGCCTGCGAAGCAAGGACAAACGTTAACTCAGCGCAGCAGGCGCCCCGTGAGGTTGCCTTGCATCAGGTGCTCGACTTCAGCCGGCGTCACCAGGTTGATGTCGCCGTGAATCGTGTGTTTCAGGGCCGACGCTATGGTAGCAAACGAGAGCGCTTGCGCCTGGCTTTCGTAGGCCGCGGAGCCGTAGATAAAGCCCGAAATGAAGGAATCGCCGCCCCCAATGCGGTCCACCACCGGGTTGATGTCGTAGAAAGGCGTTTCGAAGAACTCACCCTCGTCCCAGAGCAGCCCGCAAATGCGCTCGTGCGAGGCGCTTTGCGTCTGGCGGCGGGTAGCAATCACGCGCTTGATTTGGGGGAAGCGCTGGGTAAGCTGCTCACTTATCGACACAAAGCTGTTCGTAGTATTTACGTCTGGCTGAATGCCAAACAAGTCGTCGGCGTCGCCTTCGGTGCACACCACTAGGTCGCAGCCGGCTACCAGGGCGGGCATCACATCCTGGGCGCGCTGGCCGTATTGCCACAGGTTGCGGCGGTAGTTCACGTCAGCTGACACGGTGAGGCCCAGCCGCCGCGCCGCCGCAATGGCATCGGCCGTAGCCTGGGCAGCGGCGGCTGAAATGGCGGGCGTAATGCCCGTCCAGTGCAGCCAGTTGGCATCTTTCAATATCTCATCCCAGTCGAAAGCGGCCGGGTCGAGGTGCGCAAAGGCCGACTCGGCGCGGTCGTACACAATGCGGCTGGGCCGTAGCGAGGCGCCCACTTCCAGAAAGTACAGCCCGAGCCGGTGGCCTTCCGTAAACAAGCAGTGCGTGGTATCGACGCCGTAGCGGCGCAAGTGGTTGGCGGCGGCGTAGCCCAGCTCATTGGCCGGGAATGCGCTGACGTGGGCCGCTGGCACGCCCATTTGGGCGAGGGCGGCGGCTACGTTGGCATCGCCGCCGCCGAAGGTTACGTCGAGGGTAGCAGTCTGGGGCAACCGGTAATTCAGCGGCGGCGAAAGCCGCATCATCACTTCGCCGAAGGTTACGACTTTCATAGGGGGTAGGAGCCAGGTTCACTTTCCGTCGCTATTCCGACAAACTGGATTATGAACAGGAAGAATAGAACCTGAAAGGTAGGCCACTGCGGAGCCGCTTAAAAGCGGTTTGCACATCTTTAATTAACGCAAACGTTTTGATAGCTTGCTTTTCTAAAAAGTAGAAAAGCAAGCTATCAGTAGCGCCAGCAGCTAGTTATTTACCAGCTCCTCCGAACTCACCGGTGCAGGCGCCTTCTCAAAGCCAAAGTACGTGTTAGCGTTGCCATAACTGATGTTTTCGACCAGCTGGCCGAGCCAGGGCAGCTCTTCGGCGGGCAGTTCGCCTTCCTCCACGTCGCGGCCCAGCAAGTTGCATAAAATGCGGCGAAAGTACTCGTGGCGTGGAAAAGACAGAAAGCTGCGCGAATCGGTAAGCATGCCCACAAATTGGCTCAGCAAGCCCATGTTGCTCAAGGCGTTGAGTTGCTTCTCCATGCCGTCCTTCTGGTCCAGAAACCACCAGCCCGAGCCAAATTGCATCTTGCCCGCCACCGAGCCATCGTTAAAATTGCCCGCCATTGTGGCAATCAGGTCGTTATCGGCAGGATTTAAGTTGTAAAGAATGGTTTTGGCCAGCTTGTCCTGGTTGTCGAGCCGGTCGAGGAAGCGCGAAAGCGCCCTGCCCTGCGAGAAATCACCAATCGAGTCCCAGCCCGTATCGGGCCCCAACTGGCGCAAGGCCCGCGAATTATTGTTGCGCAGCGCGCCCAAATGGAACTGTTGCGTCCAGCCTTTCGCCCAGTCCAGCTCGGCCAGGAAAATCAGCATCGCCGATTTAAACTGGATGATGTCTTGGTCGCTCAGAATGGCTCCGGCCTGGGCCTGCGCAAAGATGGCAGCTATTTCCTCGTCGGTGTAGTCAGCGGCATAAAGCTGCTCCAGGCCGTGGTCGGAGAGGCGGCAGCCCTGCGCCGCGAAGAAATCATGGCGCTGGCGTAGCGCCGCTTGCAGGTCGGTGTAGGTCTGAATCCCTACCCCCGCTGCCGCACCCAAGCGGTCGAGATAGGCGCGGTAGTCGGCCGCTTCGGGCGTCATGGCCTTGTCGGCGCGAAAGGTGGGTAGAACCAGCGTGCTCAAGTCCTGGCCGGCAATCTGCTGGTGGTATTCCAGCGAGTCGGCGGGGTCGTCGGTGGTGCACACTACGCGCACGTTCATCTTGCGCAGCAGCCCTTGTACCGCGTACTCGGGCGTTTGCAGTAGGGCATTGCACTGGTCATAAATGCGGCGGGCGCTGTCCTTGTTCAGCAATTCGGTGATGCCGAAGTAGCGGCGCAGCTCTAGGTGCGTCCAGTGGTACAAGGGGTTGCGTACGGTATAGGGCACCGTTTCGGCCCATTTCTCAAACTTCTCCCAGTCCGAGGCAGCGCCCGTGATGAAGCGCTCATTCATGCCATTGGCCCGCATGGCGCGCCACTTGTAGTGGTCGCCGTAGAGCCAAATTTGCGTGATGTTCTCGAACTGCCGGTTCTGTGCAATCTGGTCGGGGGGCAGGTGGCAGTGGTAGTCGATAATGGGCTGCGCCGCCGCGTGCTCGTGGTAGAGCCGGCGCGCCGTTTCGGTTTGGAGCAGGAAATCGTCGGAGAGAAAGGGCTTCATAATTTTATTTAACAATTAGCGATTAACATTTAACACTTAACACCTACCTGTCACCTTAAGCCTGCGTAGGACCTTCTCACGGCGGCAGCCGTAGAGATAATTTGTTTAATGTATCGTGCTGGCACCAGAAAGTCCTTCGCAAGCGCAGGGTGACAGAAGTTGTTTTAATTACAGCGACACACCGCGTTTCCACGGAATAAAGTCCGTTTGGCCGTGGCGCACGGCGCTTACTTCCAAGCCGCTAGCCACCTGAATCACATAATCCAGGATGCGCTCGCCGGCCTGCTCAATGGTTTCTTCGCCGTCGATAATGGTGCCGGTGTTCACATCAATAATATCGGGCATGCGCTCGGCCAGCTTGGTATTAGAGCTGATTTTGACGACCGGCGCGATGGGGTTGCCGGTGGGCGTGCCCAGGCCGGTGGTGAAAAGCACCACGTTGGCGCCCGAGCCAACTTCGGCGGTCGTGCTTTCTACGTCGTTGCCGGGCGTGCAGAGCAGGTTCAGGCCGGGCTTGGTCACGAGTTCGGGGTAGTCGAGCACGGCTACCACTGGCGACGAGCCGCCCTTGCGGGCCGCGCCCGCCGATTTCATGGCGTCCGTGATGAGGCCGTCGCGGATGTTGCCGGGCGAGGGGTTCATGTCGAAGCCCGAGCCCACGGCTACCGCGCTTTCGCCGTAGGCCTTCATGAGGGAAGTGAAGCGCTGAGCGGTGTCGTGGTCCACGGAGCGGTTCACGATTTCCTGCTCCACCCCGCATAATTCCGGGAACTCAGCCAGGATAACCGAGCCGCCGAGCGCCACCAGCATATCCGAGACGTGGCCCACGGCCGGGTTGGCCGATATGCCCGAAAAGCCATCGCTACCCCCGCATTCCAGCCCGAGGGTGAGCTTGCTGAGCGGCGCGGGCTGGCGCTGCTGCGCGTTGGCTTGCATCAGGCCGGCAAAAGTTTGGCGCAGGGCCGTGCTCACCAGCGTTTCCTCAGTGCCTACTTTCTGCTGCTCCAAGATGAAAAGCGGCTTGCTGAAACTGGGGTCGCGCTTCGCGATTTCGTCTTGCAGCATGCTGACTTGTGCGTTTTGGCAGCCTAGGCTCAGCACTGTGGCGCCCGCCACGTTGGGGTGCGTGATGTAGCCGGCCAGCAAGCCACAGAGCGTCTGGGCATCTTGCCGAATGCCGCCGCAGCCGCCCTCGTGGCTCAGAAACCGAATGCCGTCCACGTTCGGAAATAGCTTGGGCTTCTGGCGACTGGCTTCGGCCGAGTGCAGGTCGGTCGCCAGGATTTCTTCCACCGTTTTGCCGGCCTGCATCAGCTCAATGAGCGTCTGGGTTTGGGGCTGGTAGCTCTTGCGCCGAGCGTAGCCGAGGTCATTCACCAAGGCTTCTTCAAGCACCTGGATATTACGATTTTCGCAGAAAACCAACGGGATAACTAGCCAGTAGTTGGCCGTTCCTACCCGCCCATCGGGCCGGTGGTAGCCCAGAAAGGTGCGCTCCGCAAACTTGCTCACGTCGGGCTGGGCCCAGCCCTGGGGATGCTGGCCTTCCTGGTACGAATTGGTCGCGTGGCGAATATTGGCCGTCGTCAACAGGCCACCTTGATTGATGGGGGTAGCCGTTTTGCCCACCAGTACCCCGTACATCGTCACCTCATCGCCGGCGGCGAGGGGCTGTATGGCCAGCTTGTGCTTGGCCGGTATTTTCTCGGTCGTTGTCACCGTTGCCCCGCCCCAGGTCACGGGCGTGCCGATGGGCAGGTCGGTAAGGGCGACCAGTACATTATCGGCAGGGTGAATTTTAGCAACCAGGTGTTTCATATAAGGATATACTAGTTAGCAGTAAACCGGGAGCGGCTAGAACAGTCGAATTGCGGAGAAAGTGTAGGTTAATAAGGTATCTATATTCACTTCTAAGCACAGTGCGGCGCGCGTTAGCGCGCCAGTAATTGCTCAATGTTACTTGGTCAAGCAGTAGCTTTTTGCGTTTCGTTGAGAACAGCGGCCAGGGTGGCAGTGGCTCCTTGCTGCAGTAGCTGCAGCAAATAATGTGTCACGCTGGCCGCGAAGCCGGGTAGCGCCGTCAGGTCGGTGCCCCATAGTGCCTCGTTGTTTAACGCTTTACTTACCAATTCGGTAGGTGCGGCTTGTTGCCAGAGTTCAGCGAAGTAGCCAGCCTGGTCGTCCTGGATGAGATACTCCAGGCCATTGGCTTCACCATGCCACACCGTGCCCTCCTGGCGGGTGCCGCGCATGAAAAGCAAGTAGCCCGCAAAGCCCAGCGCCACGTGGTGCGGCACCGTGCCAAAGCGCTGGTAATAGTGCAGTAAATCGGGCACAACTCGCAGCTGCAGCTTGGCCGAATAGTTGAGCGTGATAGCCAGCCAGCGGTGCTCCACAGCCGGGTTGCGGAAGCGGTCGAGCACCTGCATCCCGAAACCCTGGCCTGTCTTTTCGTCGAGGGGGTAGGGAATGCC
>CALMOO010000613.1:1073-5669 GCA_937871705.1 uncultured Hymenobacter sp. | reverse complement strand
CAGCCACCACCAGCCCCGCCAGCGGCCCGGCCAAGCCAATATCAAAGAATTCGCGCCGCGAAAAAATCGGCTCCCGAATGCGAATCACCGCCCCAAACGTGCCCAGCCCCAGCGGAAACGGAATGTAGTACGGCAGCGACGCCCGCACCCGGTTGTAGCGCGCCGTGAAGTAGTGCCCAAACTCGTGCACCGTCAGCACCCCCAAAAACGCCAGCGCGTAGGCGATGCCGCGCCCCAACTCCTCGGCCCGCTCCGCCGCCGGCAAGCCAAACACCGAAAAATCAAGAAAGTCAACCCCACCGCGCGTTAGGCTCACCCCCGCCAGAATGGTCGTAAACACGGTTAGCCCAAACAGCCCGAGGTGCAGCGCCGCCGTGCGCGCCCTAGACGGCGGCCGCTCGTAGCGCCGAAACAGCCGCCGGCTCCAGGCCAACTGCCGGCGGCTGGTAGTCGCTGCATCAATGGGCGGCGAAGCTATATCGGCGGGCCAAAGGCCCAGGGGTTCCTCAGTTGGCGGCTGAGGAGGGGGTAGGGGAGTATTCTCGGGGAAAGACACGCAGGGCTTCGGGCAAGGCAGTGGTAAGAGTGAGCGGCGGGGCCAGATGCAGCACCCGCAGCCCCAGGCGACGCGCCGTAGCAATGTGCTGCGGGCTGTCTTCGATGAATAACGTATCGGCGGCCTGCCAGTTCATTTCGCGCAGCGCGTGCCGGAATATCTCCTCGCCCGGCTTGCGCAGGCCCACTTCCTGCGAGTAGAATACCCGGTCGAGGCAGTCGGCAATGCCGTTTTTAAAGCCGTACTGCTGAGCCAGCCGGCGGTTCACCATCTCGATGTGCAGCACGTTGGTATTGGAAAGCAGCGCCGTCTGGTGCCCCCGCTGGCGCAGCTCGCCAATGAGGGCCAGTCGCTCGGCCGGTACATCGAGCAGCAGGGCACCCCAGGCGGCATCAAGCTCATCGTCAGTGGCCTCCAGCTCATAGTGCGCGCGCAGCGCGGTCCGAAACTCGGCCGGCGAGATGTGGCCCGTTTCCAGCTGGTCAAACAACTCAGCTTGGCTGGCCTGGGTAAACTCTACCGTGCTGCCCGCCCGGCTCAGGCGGCGCAACGCTTCAGGGGTGCGGGGATAATCGATGTCAATAATGACACCACCAAAATCGAAGAGCAGATTGGGCAAAACCGAAGTAGACATCAAAAACAAGCACAAGCTGACGCTGCATTGCGAAAGCGGTCACAAACTTCGTACTTTTGCAGCTGCCGCACCTACAAATTTTTTTGAGTAGGCTACGCCGGGCCTATAGCTCAATCGGTTAGAGCAGCTGACTCATAATCAGCAGGTCCTTGGTTCGATTCCAAGTGGGCCCACGGAAAGGCCCCTAGCACCACTGCTAGGGGCCTTTTTATTTTTGCACCCAAGACTGCACCCGGGTAGAAGAATTTTTAATAGAAAATCACGAATTAATTGAGTACCGCACCTTCACTAGCGAACCTAGTATGCATGCCCTCGATGGCTTCGCGGGCTTTCGCCTCGACCAAGTATACAAGCGCCGGCTTTAGCACCGCGAGCCTTCCCGAAATTAGCCTCCGCAAAGCTGCTCTGTCAGCAGAAGCAGTAATTTTGCTTACATTGTTACCTGTAAAGCTGTTAAGTCCTGTAACCAAAGGTCTAGTAATTCTAATTCCTGCGCTGTCACAATGCCTTTCTGATATAGGCCAGTGTAAGCAGCCGTCAGATTTTGGGCCACTGAGTTGGTAGGTGATATCCGCTCCTTCACAACTTCGATTACTGTATTAGGATGTAAGTAGCAAGGGATTTCAGATTCAAAGTCTTTAATGTAATCATGCGGATTACGTTCTTGAATCACTGTAGCTTGCGTAAAACCTAAACGGTATCCCGCAGCCCACATAATTGGCTGTGCAACTAAGCCGCGAAGGATATCGGTAAATCGGAACGTGACGTAGGCTGGCAGATATAGCAGTGGAAATAGCTCATGGCGAATGGCTGTGTTTTGTGAATTGAAAGGACACAAAGTCCCTTCTTCCAACACGATAGGTGAGCGCTTATCAAAGAAGACCTCTGTATTATCTACGAGCCTATAGATAGCATCTACATCAGGGTCGCTGTCAGCTAGGCCCTGCCAGATTCCAATCTTGACCTCTTTGGTCGCTAGGGAAGCTTCTGAGAGATTATGCTCAGCATTCAGAATTAAATCTAATGGATAACCACGGGGCCAAATATGATGGCTGGTAAAATTCTTATAAATATTAACGAATCCTCGATTGGTCTCAGATACTGAGAATGGGCCTTCCATAGTAGGAAATGACCAATCAGCGTAAGGAATATTGTCGTCATCGGTATCAACGATGATGACAGCTCCTTGGCGGATAGCCTGTAGATAGCCGACCATCTTACGTCCGTAATGATTATAAGGCAATCGCTCAGTTAAGCGGAAGCCGAGTTGTAGCTGCTCTTCTACCGATAAGTATGCAGCTCCTTCAGCATACCAAGTACTTGGTGTTTTTTTATCGCCAGCAACCAAAAGTTGGTATTGCGGTAACTGAGCAAAAGTTTTCACCGCTTTAGTTGGGGCGAAAATGGACGTAATGACAATATGTGTTGTTGACACGAGAAAAAATTAGGATTTAAAAAATACGCTTAGTAGCGGTCTAAAATAGCCTGAAGTTGAGAGGCTCGGCACGATGTATAGTGCTTCTCCAGGATAGCCTGGTAAGTAGCTAAGGGAGCAGTCGCAAGTTGCAGGTACTCATTGATGGTCTGCTCAAATTCTTCATAAGAGTTAATGTGCGGACAGACACTCGCCACTTCATAAAAGGCCGTCTCCTCATTGTCAGGATAACGACCCAAAAGCAGACACTGAGCGCTTAGCATTTCTAAGTAGCGGGGAGTAACTGGATTAAATCCTCCTGATCTAGCTACACCATCATCCATACCAGGCGTACTGTACAGTGCAATCCTGCTTGCTTGCAATAAGGCAATGTATTCAGTGCGAGTATGAACTTTACCAATTAATCCCTGGACATTAGAGGTATAATAGAACTCCTCCTCAAGAGTAATTCGGCTCAAAATCTCGACCTGAGGATATTTGGCGGAATAGAGCTCTACGTATCCTAGCAGCACATCATTAGTACGGCCTGCAAGTATGATATCGTACTGCTTTTGATAAAGCGTAGTATCGGAAAAACGATAATAGTCTGGGAGACTAAGTGGATAATGCGCAACAGGTAGCGGGCATCCTACCTTTAGTAAATAACTGTAAGCTTCAAGGCTAGATATTAATACCACCTTACAGTTGCGGTAATAGGTGTAAAAATCATCTAAAGAAGTATTTTTCCAAAAATCAACTATAACAGGAATTATATCATGCCTGTCAGCGCGAGATGGGTGATAATTTACTGCTAAGTCAAAAATGAGGCTATATTGATTAGGGCTACGTTGAAGATGCGAAAAGGAGTTATAGAATATCTTTAAGGGTGGCTTTTGTAGTAAGCTACTTAGCTTGCGGCCGTAGCGATGATAGCGAAAACGGCTAAGAATACCTGTTCTTTTAGGTAAGTCAATATTGACAATTGGAATAGCTAAGTGCTGGGCAAGAATATCTTCCCACTCGAAAATTAAGTCATAGCTCAGCCAGGACTCATAAGAGCGACATGAGGCAATTTGTGTTACTTGCATGAATCAGTAGGAAGAACGTATCTTAATTTTAATTAAGCGCCCGATGACTGTTTACTGCGCAGCGCAGGACTGCAGGCAGCAGAATTCTAGCTCGAAAGTAGTAAGTAAAACACAACCACCAACAGGTGAGGTGGTCCAGTTAAGCGAGAGAGTTTGAGGCGGTATTTTTAAGTTGTTGAAGGAAATAGGCTTGTGGGATTTGGTAAGCGAGTGCGGAGTACCGTCGCTCGTGGTTATAGTAGTCAAAATAGGTGGCCACATTGTGCTGCGCGTCAGCTAGGTTGCGGAAAACGGGCCACTCACGTGGGCCCAATTCCTCGGTCTTCAGGCGAGGTCATAGGCTCTCGGCTTAGGCGTTGTCGAGGCACTCGTCACGCCGACTCTGCGAGCGCCGGTAGCCGTGCTGGTCGCGGTAGGCATTGGCGCAATACTGCCCGTCCCGGTCGGAATGCATAAGCAGTCCGGCTGGGCGTGCAGCTCGGCCCGTAGTCGGCGGGTGCCGTAGCACTGCCTGTGATACGTAAAGACTTGTTTCATGGCCTCTTGTCAGTCAGTAGCCAGCTTGGCGGGCAGCAGTTGCTGGTGCTGCTTACGCCAAGTGTAATAGCGGGCCGGCGACACGTTTAGCGTCCTGTAAAGCAATTCGACCTAATAGCTAGTGCACTCTTGCTCAACAAACTGCCAGCAGCTCATCGGATCGGTGGGGTGGAAATGATGGTGATGGCTTTTTTAAAATCTCCAACTCCTGCTCCAGTCGTCGATTGGCGGTCCGTAACTGGCGCACCTCGGCGGCCTCGGTTGGGTCGGCCGGCAGCGGAACTTGGGCCTGGCGCTGCTACTGGTAAATATGCTTGGGATCGATGTTGAGCGCACGAGCCGTTGCCTGCGTCGAGCGGCTCTTACG
>CALMOO010000613.1:0-1063 GCA_937871705.1 uncultured Hymenobacter sp. | reverse complement strand
TGCTTGCGGCGCTTATCAAGTTTGTCTATAAGTCGGGAATTACTACCCAATTCTCTCTTGCCTAGCTAGACCACCTTTCTGAGTAGTTTTTTTATCTAGCCATATTTCTTTTAAGGTGTAGGAAAGATGCTCCGCTATGAGCAGGCAAAAGAGCGTAGCCCAATATGCGCAAATGAAGGGCGTGCATCTATAAGCAGGTAGTATTTTTATTTAACCTAAGTTGTGGAGTAGTGCCTGAGTTGGTTTAAGATGTGCACAAAAAGGAAGAAGCCCTCAGCAGTCAGGGCGTGAATGTGCTTAGGAAAGCGAGCGGTGAGTTGGCGGAAGGTAGTTTCGATGCCTTTGCGGAAATACCGTATTAGAAAGTATCGGGCGAGTGGGGCCATTTGCTATTTGCCTTGCGCCATCTGCTACTGGCTATCAGTGAGGTGGTCGAGTAAAAACAGACAGTGCGAAGTCTTACCTTTCACTGTTCATGCCCAACAACAGCCGCCATCCTAACCATGGCACAAGCAATAAGTATATTGATGTCTCAGCGGTGTATCGGGCCAAGCGGGAGATGGAGCGCGCCGTCTGGCGTCAACAAATTCTCTATAGAATGTTTCTTTGCTTCTACCTTTAGAGCTTAATCAATTCATAAAAATTGATGAAGGGTGTAAAAATTAGTGTGTTTGGAGGCTGTCACGTTGCCGGGTACCCCTATGAGGTCAAGCAAGCTTTTTCCTCATTGCTTACAGCGCAGCTTGAGGGGCAGACGGTACAGCGGGTGGCTAATGTGCAATTCGTAAAGCTACCTCAACACTTGCCGGCTATCGAGACGCTACACCCTTCGTACGTGCTTTTGCAACTAGGTAACTATGAGTTCTGCGCTAGCGCAGCCACCTTGCTCAGGCAGGTTTATCGCAGCTTAGGGCTAAAATCAACGGGTAAGATAAGTAATGAAAGCACCGCAGGTGCTACCCCGACGGCTAAGCCGTCTTCGTTCTTGGATAAGCTCCTAGTTAAGGTAAAGCTGTATGTTCGGGTAGGAGCGCTGGGCCTGCTGACTACCGTGCTTTGGCTT
>CALMOO010000612.1 GCA_937871705.1 uncultured Hymenobacter sp. | reverse complement strand
GCGCTGTCGGTGCTGTTTCAGTCGGGTATTCAACACTACGCCGAGGTGCCCGAGGGCATGGCTGCGCAGCCGGCCTACGTGCAGGACTTTATAAAGAAGCTGCCGCCGCGCTGGGCCGACGTGAAGTTTGTGGATGGCTACCCTGGTCAGTACGCGGTGCTCGCTCGCCAGGCTCCCGGTGGCACGTGGTACGTGGCTGGCATCAACGCCACCGACGCGCCCAAAACCATCCAACTCGACCTTAGCAAGCTAGGCTTGGCTAGCGGTACCCTCATCACCGATGGCGCTACCAACCGCAGCTTTAGCACGCGGGCAGTAGGTAGCACTACCCTTAGCGTGACGCTGCCGGCGCGCGGAGGCTTTGTAGTGCAGCCTTAAGCCTTGCCGGCCTTACTTACACAGTCCATATGTAGGCCTGGCTAGCAGCACCGCGCTTGCGTCGCCATTAGCCTCATCTACGACTACACCGAATTCAGCGGAAATCCCACGCCACCCAGCCTAGCAGAACATTTTTTCAAGCTATGAGAAACGTATTCCCACTCATTCTGAGCGTAGCCTTACTAAGCGTAAGCAGCTCCTTTGCCCAAAAAATAGCAATGGAAGCCCCCAAGGGCTTCGACCAGCCTACCACGGGTAGCGCTACTGGCCGCATCGACAGTATCAGTTACACGTCTAAGACAGTAGGCACGGTGCGCAAGGCGCTGGTGTACACACCGCCGGGCTATTCCAAAAAGAAGAAATACCCGGTGCTGTATTTGCTGCACGGCATCGGCGGTGATGAAAAAGAGTGGCTCAAAGGCGGGCGTCCGCAGGTGATTCTGGATAATCTGTACGCGGCGGGCAAACTCAAGCCCATGCTGGTGGTGATGCCCAACGGCCGGGCCATGAAAGACGACCGGCCCATCGGCAATATCTACGGGCCCGATAAGGTGGCCGCGTTTGCCAACTTCGAGAAAGACCTGCTGACCGACCTCATTCCCTACGTAGAGAAACACTACCCGGCCCTCACCAACCGCGAGAACCGGGCCATTGCCGGGCTGTCAATGGGCGGCGGCCAGTCGCTGGATTTCGGGCTGGGCAACCTCGATAAATTTGCCTGGGTAGGGGGCTTCTCGTCGGCGCCTAACACCAAGATGCCCGAGCAGCTGGTGCCTGACCCTGCGAAAGCCAAAAAGCTGCTCAAGCTACTCTGGATTTCGTGCGGCGACGCCGACGGCCTGCTGCCCATCAGCCAGCGCACCCACGACTACCTCTACGAGCATAACGTGCCGCACGTGTACTACCTCGAAGCGGGTGGGCACGACTTTAAGGTCTGGAAAAACGGGCTGTACATGTTCTCGCAGTTCTTGTTCAAGCCCGTTGATGTGGCGGCCCTACCCACCTACACGGTGCTAGGCGCCCAGGCCACCACCAACGTACGCAACGCCAAGTACC
>CALMOO010000611.1 GCA_937871705.1 uncultured Hymenobacter sp. | reverse complement strand
ATTCACAAAAATCTTACGAGCGGCGCAGTGCAGTTTCGCATTCATGCCGTGTCGCAAACCGGGCGCATCCGTAACCCATTTTACTGGCTGGGTTTCAAGTTATTTGGGCGCCGGCTCCAACGGCGCTTTGCCCGCGAGTCGCTGGCCCGGATGCGGCAGCTTGTAGGCGAGGCGCTTGCTCAGGGCCAAACAAAGGTTACCCCAGTGGGTTAATTCGGCACATAGCCCCAAACGCCGTAGCTGCCCATCGGGCGGCCGCGGCGTTTTTGTAGGCACTTTCTCCTAAAACCAAATCAAAGTACATGTTAGCTACCAAAGCTTACGCTGCCCCAGCGGCCAATATTCCGCTCGAACCCTTCACCCTGGAGCGCCGCGCGCCCGGCCCCCACGACGTGCAGATTGACATTCTGTTCTGCGGGGTGTGCCATTCTGACCTGCACCAAATTCGCGACGAGTGGGGCGGCTCTATCTTCCCGATGGTGCCGGGCCACGAAATCGTAGGCCGCATCTCGGCTGTGGGCGACCACGTTAAGAGCTTCAAGGTAGGCGACCTGGCCGGCGTGGGCTGCATGGTCGACTCGTGCCGCACCTGCCCCAGCTGCCAGGAAGGCCTGGAGCAATACTGCGAAACCACCGGCATGATTGGCACCTACAACAGCCGCGAAATCGCCACGGGCCAGCCCACCTACGGCGGCTACTCGCAGCAGATTGTGGTCGATGAAAAGTACACCCTCAAGGTGAGCGAGAAGCTCGACCTGGCCCGCGTGGCGCCGCTGCTGTGCGCCGGCATCACCACCTACTCGCCCCTGCGCCAGTGGAAAGTCGGTCCTGGCCACCGCGTAGCCGTGATGGGCCTCGGCGGCCTGGGCCACATGGCCGTAAAATTTGCTGCCGCCCTCGGCGCCGAAGTAACCGTGCTCAGCACCTCGGCTAATAAAGAGGACGACGCCAAAGCTCTGGGCGCCCACAAGTTTGTGGTTACCAAGGATGCCGAGCAGCTGAAGGGGGTAGGAAACTACTTCGACTTCATTATCAACACTGTATCGGCCCAGCTCGACCTGGCTACCTACGTGAACCTGCTGCGCCGCGACGGCACCATGATTTTGCTGGGCGTGCCCTCCGAGGCGCCACACATCCACGCCTTCAACCTCATTGCCAAGCGCCGCCGCATCGCTGGCTCGCTCATCGGCGGCATCGCCGAAACCCAGGAAATGCTGGACTTCTGCGCCGAGCACAACATCATGTCGGACATCGAGATGATTGATATTCAGCACATCAACGAAGCTTACGAGCGCATGCTGAAAGGCGACGTGAAGTACCGCTTCGTGATTGATGTAGCGACGCTGAACTAAGCAGCAGTCGTAGGCACAAAAAAGAACGTCCTGCGCATCCGGCGTTCGCTCGTCGAAGCATCCCTACCGCACCCTTGGATTGATTAGTACTCCATTGATGCGGTAGCGATGCTTCGACAAGCGGACGCCGGATGCGCAGGACATTCTATTGGTTAGTACTAATAGAATCTATTGTTTACTAAATACATACGGTTCCGTTTCTATCTCCTCATTCATTCGCACTTCTAGCGTGCGCACCTGCCCATTCGTGACGGTGAAGGGCACGGCAAACACGCCAAAGGCCGGATTGGAATAAGTAAGCCGAAACGTGTCGCCATCGAGGTAGTCGAGGGTAGCCGTGAGACTTGGGTGGTGGCTGAACCGCACCAGCAGCTGCCTACCCCTCGGCTCGACGGTGATGGTGCCGTACACCGCGTTCTGGTAGGTGCCGGCGTAGGCAGTCAGCGGGTGCAAGAGCTTGTTGTGCTGCGTGCTACGGCGAGCCAGCTGCGTGCGGTGCTGTTGGGCTTCGGTGCGGCCGCGCTGCATCAGCTGCCAGAATTGGCGGCTTCGGTCGACGTACGGCACGCTGAGGTAGGCATCGAGCAGCTGGTAGCGCAGGGCCTCAAAAAAAGCTTGGTTGTCCTGGTTGGTGAGCACGGCAATGCCCAGGTTTTCCTCAGGCACGAAGCACACGTTGGTCACGTAGCCGTTGGCGCCGCCCGTATGCCAGTACACTTGGCGGCCGTTGTAGTCGGCACTCAGCACGCCCAGGCCGTAGGTGACAAAATGGGTGGGTAGGACCAGGTACTTGGTGGCTGTAAGCAGCGTGTTGGCTTCGCGTGTGCGGTGCAGCGTGGCCC
>CALMOO010000610.1 GCA_937871705.1 uncultured Hymenobacter sp. | reverse complement strand
CTCCTGCTCGTACTGCATTTCCAGCTCAGCCAGCTGCGCGGTGCGAGCACTCAGGTCCTGGCTGGTGGCACGCTCAATCTCATCCTGCCGCGACAACCGGGTGCGGTTGATAGTGTATAACCTAATATACTGCCCCTCATTAAGTTGAAGCTTGTTGCTCATCTCGCGGGTTTGGTCCGCTACCGATGGCGGGGTGCCAGTGCCAGCCGCTTGTCCATAGCTGTTGCCAGCCAGCAGCGTGGCTGCAAAGGATAGAAGTAGTTTATTAAACATCAACCGTCTTGGAAATGCGCGTATTCAGTCTCAGAATATTGCCAGGTCCGCAACAAACTTACATTACTCACCCGATAGTTCCACTGCTGTGCTTTTTTATGTTTTATTTTCACTCCTAGGTGGTGACTCTCTGCTTGGGCCCTACCCTACTCTTCAATAGCCAGTATGCCTACTTTTTTCTCCCCTGGCCTGCAACCAGGTCAGCTTACTTACCAACTACCCGAAGACGAAAGCAAGCATGCCGTGCGCGTGCTGCGCCTGAGCCTCGGCGATGCGGTTGAGCTGGTCAATGGCCAGGGCAGCATTTTCCAAGCTGCAGTGGCACAAGCCGATGCTAAGCGCTGCGAGCTGCGCCTGGTAGCCGAGCAGCAAGTGCCGCGCCGCCCCACCTACACCCACGTAGCGGTGGCGCCCACTAAAAACCTCGACCGCATGGAGTGGCTGGTCGAGAAAGCCGTGGAAGTCGGCATCGAGCGCCTCACTTTTCTGCGTTGCGCCCGCTCCGAGCGCCGCGAGCTGAAGCTGGAGCGCCTGGAAAAAATAGCCATCAGCGCGCTCAAGCAGTCGGGCCAGGCCTGGCTACCCCAGCTCGACGAGCTGATTGACTTCGAGAAATTCATCCCCACCATTGACCCGGCAACCACGTTCATCGCGCACTTAGAGGAAGGTGAGCGCACCGCCCTGGCGCACGTAATAGCCGCCGCGCCCAGCAGCTGCGTGCTCATCGGCCCGGAAGGAGATTTTACACCCGCCGAAATTGAGTTAGCCCTTAGCAGAGGGGTAAGGCCCGTGACGCTCGGTGCCTCGCGGCTGCGCACGGAAACGGCAGCACTGGCGGCGGTGTTTACGGCGCAAGTGGTGCGGGAGCTTTTGGGCTAAAAACGGCTATT
>CALMOO010000609.1 GCA_937871705.1 uncultured Hymenobacter sp. | reverse complement strand
AGGTCCGCAATTCCTGCTTTTGACTGGCAAAATGTTGGGCTGCTTGTCTATGCTTTGGGCACCGGCGTGTTGGTGCTGCGGCTGCTGGCCCAGTTGCTTAGCCTGGCCTTGGTGCGGCGAAACTCGCAGCCCGTGCTGGCGCTGGGGCAGCCGGTGCGCCTGCTGGCCGGGACTGGTGGGCCGTTCTCATTTGGCCAAACCATTTACCTGAGTGCCGCCGCGCTGGCCGATACCGCGACCCTACCCGCCGCCCTGCGCCACGAGCAAGCGCATGTGCGCCAGTGGCATACCCTCGATGTACTGCTGACGCAAGTGGCCGTGGCGCTGACCTGGGTTAGCCCCGCAGCCTGGCTGCTACGCCGCGCCGTGCTCGACAACCTCGAATACCTAGCCGACCACGCCGCCTTGCAAACCGGCCTCGACCGCCGCGCTTACCAATACAGCCTGCTACGCCAGCAGCCAGGCGGCGTACCCGCGCCGGCCTTAGCCTTCCATTTCTCTTTTCTCACCCTTAAAAACCGGATTTCGATGCTCAACCAACCTGCTTCTACTACCCGCCAGTTGGGCCGCTACCTGCTGGCCGCGCCCCTCGTGATGGCGCTGGCGCTCGGCTACTCCGGGGCACGGGCGCAAACCGCGCCCGCTGTCAAGCCCTTGTCCGCCGATGGCCGCTACTACGTCGATGGCCAGCTTTCCAATAAGACAGCAGTGGAAAAGCTCGACCCCAAGACTATTGCGAGCATACGAGTATTGAACAGCCAACAGGCCCGAAGCTTCGCCCACGCCGAGGTACCGGGTGGCATCATTGCCGTTATCACCAAGCCGCATGAGCAAGATGCCGCTGTGCACGCGCTTAATAGCCAGCTCAATAAGTCGGTCGGGCCAGTAGTGTCGGCGCAAGTGAGCGAACTGCCCCCGGCGGCCCTCACGTACATCACGAGCAACTACCCTGGCTACCGGCTGGTAAGCGTGGGCAAAATAAATCCGGCGGGCCAGCAGCAACTGCTATACCTGGCTACCATTGCACTGGGCCGCCGCCCCGAGTATCTGCTCTTCAATGAGCAGGGGCAAAAGGCTACGCCGTAGGGCACTCACAACGAAGGCCGGGCTGGTAAGAGGACATTGCTTGTCCGCTACCAGCCCGGCTATTCATTTTTATTTACTCTGATACTCAATGCGGTACTTACCTTTTGCGCTGGCGCTGGCCAGCTGCCTGGCAGCGCGTGCCCAGGCCCCCATCACCCTCAACGGGGAATTAGTGGGCTGCGCCGACTCGACCACAGTCAATGTATTCGAACCAATTCCGGGCGGGCTGCTCAACTATTTCTTTGCCGCTGAGCCCAACGAGGCGAAGGTGCGCGGCGGGCGCTTTCGCTACGAGCTGCACCATCAGCCTACCGGCATCATCTTGCTCACGGGCAAGTGCACGCCGCAGGTGTGGGTGTACGTGGAGCCAGGTGCGCAGGTAGAATTTAGCCGAAAAGCTGCGGCTGGCCCGGCCGAATACACGTTTGGCGGCGCCAACGCGGCGGCTAATAACCTGCTCGCCAACCGGCAGCTACTCAACAATGGCCCCGACGACGGCCGCCGGATAGCCGCGCTGCTGGCCAAGGCCCCCACGGCGCCGGCCGTGCTGCGCGCCCTCGAAGCCGAGCTGCAAAAGCCACTAGACCAGCTAAATGTAGCGTATGCGCAGCACCGCATCACGCGCACCTGCCGCGACTACCTGCGGGCCGAAACCGAGCAGCGCTTGCTGGCCTGGGCGGGCGGCGCGCTGATTGGGCACTTTAGCGACTCGACCCGCGCCAACCTGCACCTGACCATGAGCCGCGCCGAAACGCGCCGCCTGGCCGCGCTGCTCTACGCCCGCTACAACCCGGCCAAGCTGCGCTACCTGGTCAATACTTCCCGCCCCAGCTTCGACAAGGCCGTGCTGGTGCAAAAAGGCGTGCTGCCGGGCCCTACCCCCTCCGACCACACCTGGGCGCAGTACGTGACGCAGTTTGAGCCAGTGTCTAGTCATTTTGAGCTGAACGACTACCTGCCTCTACCTGCGCAAGCTATGCTGGTGGGAGATAATCTGCTGTATGCGCTGGCATTCAATGCTATGAGCCCGAGCGACTTTGTTGCCGTTTTTGCCGACTACGTGCGCAAGTTTCCAAGCAGCCCCTACAATGCCACCGTCAGCCGCTACCTGCGGGCCGAAGCCGCCCGCCTAGCCGCGGCTAAGCCCGCTGCGCCGCTGGGCCCGACCTCATCAGTGGCCCCAAATACTACCTTCGGCTTCTACGCGGTCGGCACCAAAGCCCTCACATTTGGCCCCGCGCCGGGCCTCGATACGGTGCGTACGCTGGGCGGGCTGGTACGGGCGCAACGGCCGGGCCGAGCGGTATTCGTCGATTTGTGGGCTTCGTGGTGCGGGCCCTGCATTGCGGAGTTTGAGCACGAACCGGCGTTGCACAAGTTCTTGACAGATAACAATATTGATATTATTTACATTGCCCTCGACCAGCCCGGCTTTCGCGATAAGTGGGCCGCGCTGGCCGCCAAATACCGCTTGCAGGGCTACCACTACCTGGCCCCGCCCGCCCTGCAAAAAGCCCTGGGCCCCACGGTGCCCTACATTCCGCGCTACATGTTGTTCGATAAAAACGGCCAGCGCGTCGAAGCCAGCGCCTACCGCCCCAGCGACGGCGACAAGCTGTACCAGCAACTGCGCGAGCGCCTGAAGTAGCCCGGACGCTGCGAGGTTGGGCTACTTCAGGCATTTGGGTGGGGGTAGGGGGTCATATCTTGCGCCATAGTTTACCCTGCCTCTCCAGAACTACTCGGCAGCTACTTTCTTAATGACGCCCTACGCTGCTTCCGACCTTCTTCAGCTCACCTATCGCCCCGATTTAGAAGTACTTATTGGACGATGGGGCTACCAGCCCGACCCAGCGGCCCTGCCCACCGAGTACGTGCGCCTGGCGGCCGCCGCGCAGGCACACGGCGCCCAGCGCTGGCTACAGGATATCCGACGCCGCTCGCTCAACGACCCGCACATTACGCAGTGGCTACTCACCGAGTATTTCCCCGACATGGCGCGCCAATTAGGCGGCCACTTGCGGATAGCCTACTTGGTGAGCCCGGTTTTGCATGCCGCTATTCTGGCGCAGCCGGGTTTTGCGCCGGTCGAAGCCTATGCCGGACGGCCGTTCGCGGTGGCCTTTTTTGGGGAGGAAGGCACGGCCACCGACTGGCTGCTGGCACCGTAGGCCGCCACAGGCCGGGGCCTACCCCTACCGGGCGAACCAAGTAGCCCGCTCGCTTCGTTGCCCAGCCAGGCGTAACTTGGCCTATACTCGCCCGACAACGAGGACCTTTCTATGACGATGGTAGCGGCTTCTCCGGCCTCGGTGGCCGGAACTTCAACTGATAATTTTCCGGCGCTCACCCAGGTGCGCGCCGAGCTGGAAGCGTACAAACGCAAGTTTTACCTGAGCCTGCTGGTGCGCGGCGGCCTGGTAGCAGCGGCGCTGCTGCTGAGCTTGTTCGTGGTGTTCAACACGCTTGAGTACTTCCTGTACTTGCCCACGGCGGTACGTGCTACGTTGCTGTTCAGCTTTCTGGCTTTGGCCGTGTACGCGGTGGGGCGCTGGCTGTGGCAGCCCATTGCGGCGCTCACCAACCTGCGCCGCTTGCTTTCCGATGAGCAGGCGGCCCGGCAAGTGGGCGAGCTGTTTCCGCAGGTGCAAGACCGGCTCCTGAACGCCCTGCAGCTGCAAGGCCAAGCCCGCGACAACGAGCTGTTGCTCGCCAGCCTGGAGCAGCGCGCCGCCCAGCTGCAAGGCGTATCGTTTTCGGAAGGCATTAACATTCAGCAGCAAAGCCGCCCGCTTTGGAAGTACGTGGTGCCGCCGCTGGCCGTGCTGCTACTGGCGTCGGTGTTTTACCCGGCGTTTATTACGCAGGGCACGGGGCGCATTTGGCACTACAAAAAGCAATACTCGCGGCCCGCGCCGTTCGACTTCGTCTTGAAGAATAAGAACCTGCGCGTGTTTAAGGGCGAAAGCTTTACCCTCGACGTGGCCGTGGCTGGCAAGGTGCTGCCGGCTAGCGTAAGCTTGCTCACTCCCGATGGTACCGAGCGGCCCTTGGCCAAGCTCGACGGCCGCGCCGACGAGTTTCGCTACACCTTCGAGCAGCCTAGCCAGGACGTCACGTTTCAGCTGAGCGGCGCGGGCTTTGTGTCGCCCGAGTACCACCTCACGGTGCTGGAGCGGCCCGACCTACGCGACTTCACGGTGCAGATTTCCTACCCCCCCTACACCGGCCGGGCCGCCGAAACCATCCGCAATGGCGGCAACCTCACGGTGCTCGAGGGCAGCCAGTTGCGTTGGTCGTTCAGCACGGCGGCCACGGAGGCGCTGTCGTTGATATTTGACCAGCCGGCCGAAACTGTGCCCGCCACCCACAACGGCGATGCCTTCGTGGCCGTGCGCCGCGCCATGCGCTCGCAGCCCTACCAGGTGCGCCTGCAAAACGCCGCCAGCCTCAACCGCGACCCTATCAGTTATCAACTCACGGTGGTGCCCGACGCGCCGCCGACGCTCACCGTGGAGGCGTTTTCGGACACAACTTCGCTGCGCTACCTCGCGCTCGGCGGCATGGCGCAGGATGACTACGGCCTCACGGCCTTGCGCCTGCACTACCGCTTGCACCGCGGCGAGGGGGTAGGGGCTTACGCTACTCGGGCCCTCGGGCTGCCGGGCGGCGCGGGCGGCACCTATTCCTACACCTGGAACCTGGCTCCGCTGAACATGCAGCCCGGCGACCGCCTCGAATATTTCGTGGAAGCCGTTGACAATGACGGCGTGCACGGGCCGAAAAGCACGCGCTCGCGGCCTTTGGAGTTCCGCCTGCCCAGCCGGCGCGAGCTCGATAAGCAGCTGGCTTCGCAGGCCAATTCGGTGGCCAGCCAGCTCAGTTCGGCAGCCAAGCAGAGCAAGCAGCTAGAGCGTGAGCTGGCCCAAAGCCAGGACAAGCTCAAGACCAAGCGCGACCTGAGCTTCCAGGACCGCAAGCAGCTTGAAAACATGCTCGACCAGAAGCAGCAGCTTGACCAGCAGGTGCAGCAGATGCAGCAAAAGTTCGAGCAGCTACAGCAGCAGCAAGACCAGCTCGGCCCCAAAAGCGAGGAGCTAGCCAAGAAGGCCGAGGAGCTGAAAAAGCTCATGAACGACCTGCTCGACCCCGAAACCAAGAAGCTCTACGATAAGCTACAAAAGCTGCTAGAACAGCAAAAGCAGCCCGATGCCGAGATGCAGAAGCTGCTGCAACAGCTCGAAAACAAGGAAGACACGCTGCAAAAAGAGTTGGACCGCGCCCTCGAAATGTTCAAGCAAATGCAGTTTGAGCAGAAGGCCGAGCAAACCGCCAACCGCCTCGACCAGCTAGCCAAAGAAGAAGAAAAGCTAGCCGAGGAAACGGCTAAGAATGACAAAAACAACCCCGACAACAAGCTCAGCAACGAGCAGCAGAAAGCCGAAAACCAGAAGCTGCAGCAAGAGCAGGCTGAGAAGCGCCAAGAGTTTGAGCAACTAAAGGAAGACCTCAAAGACTTGAAGCAGCAGGATAAAGAGCTAGGCGACCAGAACGACCTGGATGAGCAAAAGCCCGACCAGCAGCAAACCGACCAGGACATGCAGGAAGGCGAGCAGCAGCTGTCGAAAAACCAGAACCAGAAAGCCAGCCAGAGCCAGAAAGCCGCCGCCGAGCGGATGAAAAAAATGGCCCAGAAGATGAAGGACCAGATGAGCGACGACGAGGAGCAAAAGGCCAAGCAGAACATCGACGACCTGCGCGACATTCTCGATAACCTCGTCACACTCAGCTTCGACCAGGAAAAGCTGATGAAAGATTTTCGGGCCGTGGACCAGAGCGACCCGCGCTTCGTGCAACTCGGCCAGACCCAGCGCAAGCTCGGCGACGACTCGCGCATCGTGCGCGACTCGCTTCAGGCGCTGGCTATCCGAGAGCCCCGAATTAAAAGCTTCGTGACGCGCGAAGTAGGGGAAATGAACAACCGCATGAACGAGGCGCTCGGCCACATTCAAGCGCGTGACGTGCCCCGCGCCACCACCACCCAGCAGCAGGCCATGACGAGCATGAACAACCTGGCCCTCATGCTTTCCGACGCCTTGCAGCAGATGCAGCAAGACTTGCAACAGATGCAGGGCAAAGGCCAGCCCCAGAGCGGCAGCGGCAAGGGCAAGAAAAAAGGCAAAGGCAGCTCGCCCGGCCCCGGCAGCCTCAGCAAGATGCAGCAGCAGCTCAACCAGCAGATTCAGCAGCTCTCGCAAAGCGGCAAGACTGGCCGCGCCCTCTCCCAAGAGCTGGCCAAGCTGGCCGGCCAGCAGCAGATGCTGCGCCAGGCCATGCAGCAGATGGGCAACATGCAAGGCGGGGGTAGCAAGCCCGGCGGCAAGGACGGTAAAGACGGCAAGGAGGGGGGTAAGGA
>CALMOO010000608.1 GCA_937871705.1 uncultured Hymenobacter sp. | reverse complement strand
ATACTAAGCACCTCAAAAGGAGGGTGCACTGCTACGCAGCTTCACGAGGGCCGTGCCGCTGGAGGACTATGCGCATGGGGTGCGGCTGCCGGAGGGATACTAAACCTACTACCGGGCACTAACGATGAATCTCAAGGAGGAGTACCCAGGCGTCTATGCTAGCTTGACAGAAGGAAAAGGCTACGGCCGCCGCTAACCAGTAGAGCCCGGCCGTACCAGCGGCTAGCAGCCAGATGCCCCCTATCACGTAGGGGAGCGTCGCTAGTTGGGGCAGCAGCATCGCAGGCCAGAATCTACGCTCGGCCGGCGACTGCCGCCAGATGCGCAGCGAGAGCCAATTAATAAGTCCCCAGCTCAGCAGCCCGATGCCCAATAGCTCGCAGCCAACCAGCGCGACCGATTGCGCTGGCAGTAAGCCGAAACCAGTCACGAGCAGGACCAGGACCAGTAGCAGCAGCGAGCGCTGGGCAACGCTGGGCAGCATGGGGTACTCCAGAATGGTTTTGAGGCCAATGGACACGCTCACGAAAAGTAGCCCGGTAAGGGTAGCGGCGCATCCGGCCATCGCCGCGAAGTAATCGTGCCACTCAACCAGCCCCATCGTTAGTAGCAGGTGTTTCATGCTGGCTAAGATAGGGTGGGCATGGCTGCCAGAGGGGTGGGCAAAGAAAAGCCTCGCTGGTAGGCAAGGCGTAGTTAGCGAATGGGTTCGTAGAGCCGCGCCGCTGGCGGATCATGCGCATGGGGTGCGGCTGCCGGAGTGGGGAATCTAGCCTAGCGGCTACAAGCCTCGCCGGCGCCGGCGGTCAGGGGTGTCCTCCTCCCGATGCAGGGCCGAGTGCAATTGGTGCTCGTAGTAGCAATCCCAGTGGCCGTCGTCGATACGGTACACGGGTGCCTCGTGGGGCCGACCGATGATATCGGGCACTACTTGCTTGCCGCGCCAGATGACGCGTTGCATGGGGGCGGCCTGAGCCAACTTCACGAAGCTGCCGATGATGTACTTAAAGAAGGGACGTGGACGCATAGGGCAAAGAAACGCCCCGGCCTTGCGGTCGGGGCGTTTTCTTAAAACTTACTATCAATTACATCAAGGACATCTGTTGCGATGTCATCAATTTGCTCCTTATGGATAGGATAGCTATTAAAAAAAGCTGAGCACAAATACTCCGTTGGAGTAATCCTCCTATGGTAGGCATTGTATAATCCTTCATCGAGTAGAGGATGTTCTTTAAATGTTTGCTCTAAACCATAATTATCTAATTTAAATCCTTCAACAGATTCTTCTCCCCACTCCTCTAATTGTAAATACGGTTCATCAATAAAATATAAAGCAAGGGTATTCAAGCAAAAGCTTACACAAGTACCTAATTCAGGAAGCCCACTAGCACTCTGGAACTCACCGTCACTATCATAATAAGAGCCATCAGCTATGCAGCTATATGTTATCTTACTCTTATCACAAACTCTTTGGCAGTGATTTAAAAAGAATTTTATTTCGCTTTCATCATCAACTTTTATAAAATTTATTATTTTATAAATAAGCTTATCTTGCAAGTTGAAGTTTTCGATAACTTGCGGGCGCCTACCGAAATGGTGGTAATTATTAACTCCATTTAATCTAATAAGGATGCCAGCATGCAAGGGTATTTTCCGTGGATTTAGGGTTACTATCAAAGCGACAAAACTGTCTGGAAGTGCGGATTCATTGAATCGTACGAGTTGTTTCCTAATACTTCTAATGTTCATCCCTAAATCACTTTATGAGTACTACCAGCACGCAGGTAATCAGCCAGGCTCTTATATAAGCCGACAACACGCTCATGTTGTCGCACGGGTTTCAATGTCACCAGAATTGCTCGCAGGCTACCCCTATCAGCTTGAGGATAGTTAAACAGCCTCATGAGCTTAACGATTTCACCTGGCATTACAGGTTGTTCGAAAGCTTGAATTGTTTTATTAACAAGAATATCAAAGCGCTCTATAGAATCATTGTCAATGCTTTCGTAGAATTCTTTAAATAGCAAATAAGTCTTGTCACTGACATAACTATCCAATAGTGTATAAGAAGGTGTTGCGCCGCTCACAGTTTTTTTAAGAGCACAAAGCCTTATTTCCTCGTATAATAATTTATTTAGCCGTCTAGCTTGGTCTTGAGTGCATTCTATTTTAACATCATCAGCACCTATGGCCAAGTGAATATTAGTGCTTTTTTTTCCTCCCGATTCAAACAGTGTTCCTTTCAAAAAGACAACCTCATCAGTCTTTTCTTTTCTACCACCCAAACGACGCACGAAGTTTTTTGACTTGAATTCCTCAGTCAAATTTTTTGAGACATCATTAACCGTGTGTACTATCTCATATGTAAGCCCATTTGCTTTTACCTTATCCTGGATATTACGAAGTGCTTTGTAATATTCATTATTTACTGAACGGCCTTCTATAACGTCGTCAATTTTTTCATCAATATCTGTATCCGCTTCGGGATATTCCAATGCAATTCCTACAGAGCTATTCCGTAAGGAGAATTTAACCTCGTCTTTATTTGGCTGTAGCTTAGCGATCTCTGCTAATGACTCTAGAAAGACAGTTAAAACATCGACAGCCTCGACAGGCATGCTGTCCAAAGACACAGGGTTTCCCCTACTGTCTGTGCTGATTCTGAGGAACAATTCGTTTGCCATGACTTTAAGGAATTAACCAGCTACAATTTGTTGATTTCTAATAATATCTTGCTAGTCATAGATGAGTTTTCACACTCCTTTAAGTTAGGCAAAACTATGCACATACGCAACTTATATCTATACGGGTTACGGACACATTTAGAGTAATTATTTTTAGTATTGATTGTACTCTACTTCATCCACCACCAGCGGCCCAGCGCCTTCCCACGCGTGGTCGAGTTCGACTTGCACCCGGCTATCCTTCAAGTGGGTGAAGCACAACTGATAACTTTGGCCGATACGAAGATCTACGAAACCCTCAATGGCTAGTGTCGAGGTTTGGCCAATGCAGGTACGGGTTTCGATGTGAGTATCCGACAGCGGGCAAAAAAATAAGGCTAGATGGATAGGACTTAGTGGATGGCATGGGCACCTAGACAACTAATCTTAGTGGTTGTCCCCTAAACTGTCCCCTGAAAATAGAAAAACCCCATTCCTGAGCCAGAAACGGGGTTTTTAGTGGCCACGTTAGGAATCGAACCTAAATCAAGAGCTTCGGAAACTCTCATACTATCCGTTGTACGACGTGGCCATAATGGGACTGCAAAAGTAGCACGAAAAGCCGGGGGCGCCAAACAAGCCCAGGCATTATTCCCAGAACTCGGCTGCCAGGATAACCCTAAGCGGCAAAAGTCAGTTTAGCCCTCACCACCGTTTCTTCTTTTACCCCCATGGAATCAACCAAAAAAACGCTCTATACGGCCGACGCAACCGCCGTAGGTGGCCGTAGCGGCCACGTTCGCTCTACCACGGGCATCATCGACCTCGATATGTCGGTGCCCGAGGGCCTGGGCGGCAAAAAATGCGCCACCAATCCCGAAGAATTATTCGCAGCGGGCTACTCGTCGTGCTTCCAGCAGGCCTTGCTGGTTATTGCCCAGCGCGGCGGCGAAAAGCTAGACCCTGGCACGGAAGTAAAATGCTCAGTTTGCTTATTTCCGGAAGGCGAAGCTTATGGCCTCTCAGCTATTCTGGACGTTGATTTGAAGGCCTT
>CALMOO010000607.1 GCA_937871705.1 uncultured Hymenobacter sp. | reverse complement strand
GCGTCGTAGCGTCGGTCCAGGAAATGAGCACCGGTTCGCCGTCTTTGCCCTTGATAAAGTTGGCGTTATTGGATACTATCGTCGTTACGTCGCCGTCTAGGCGCTCCTGCTTGCGGTAGGCGTTCATCCAGGCGCCCGAGTTTTTACCGGGCCGGGCGTAGGGGTCGAAGTACCAGAGGCCCACTTGTTTGCCGGTGGTTTTGTCGTTCACCTGCCACACTTTCACGTCGGGGTGGTACACGGGCACGTCGGTAACGGGCACAAAGGCGAAGTTGAACAACTCGCCGGCCACCCAGAACATGCCCTCGCGCATTTTATCGAGCTGCAAATACTGCTTCACCTCGTCTTGGTCGAGGTCGTAGCGAGCCTTGCGCACCTTCTCGGCGTAGTAGCGGTAGTCCCAAGGCTCAATCTTGAAGTCGGCCGGGGCGCCTTCTTTCTTGGCGAGCGCCTGCATATCAGCCACTTCTTCGTGCACGCGAGCCACGGCGGGTTTCCACATGTCCAGCATCAGCTGCATGGCCGCTTCGGGCGTTTTGGCCATCGTGTTGTCGAGGCGCAGGTGCGCGTGGGTGGGGTAGCCCAGCAGCTTGGCCCGCTCGGCGCGCAGCTGCAAAATCTGGGTGATAATGACGTTGTTATCGTGGGCGTTGCCATTGTCGCCGCGGTTCGTAAACATGCGCCACGCCTTTTTGCGCAGCGCCCGCTGGTCAGAATAAGTCAGAAACGGGTCGATAGACGAGCGCGTATTTGTGATGACGCCCGCCGCCTCAATCTTGCGAGTAGCGGCCGTAGACTTGGCCGCCTCGCGCAGCGAGGCTGGCAGCCCGCCCAGGTCTTTATCGGTTTTTAGTACCAGCACCGAGTCAGCTTCCTCGGCCAGCACATTTTGCTGGAAGTGGGTAAACAGCCCCGCCAGCTGCTGGTTTATCTGCGAGAGCCGCGTCTTGGCCGGGGCGTTTAGCTTGGCGCCGGCGCGCACGAAAGCCTTGTAGCGCACTTCTACCAGACGCTGCTGCTCGGGCGTGAGCTTCTTGGTAGCCGGGTCGTTATACACCGCCTCCAGGCGTTTGAACAAGGCCGTATTCTGCGTCACCTGGTCGCTAAAGGCCGCCATGCGGGGCGCCATCTCCCGCGCTACCGCGCTGAATTCCGGGTCGTTCAGGGT
>CALMOO010000606.1:419-2338 GCA_937871705.1 uncultured Hymenobacter sp. | reverse complement strand
GGCATAGGTAATGACGAACAGCCGTACCCATTGCCCCCGCTCGCCGTAGTGCCAAACAGCCATAAATGCCAGCCACGTCAGGCCCGCGTGCCACAAATCAATCAGCCCAAAGAAAGAGTCGTAGAACAGCACCCGCCCCGTAGTCGCAAAGGCCAGCGCCACCGTGAAGGCCACTTTGCCGCCCAACTGCGGCCGCAGCACCCGCCAGATGGCCGCCGAATAGAGCAGTAGCGCCACCACAGTTGGCAGACGCAGGATAAACTCGTCCTGGCGCCCCGTCAGCCGAAATAGCGCAATCAGCAGCCAGTTGAACAGCGGCGGCTTATTATAGTAGGGAAAGCTTTGGAGGGTAGGCGAAAAGAAATGCCCCGAAAAATGCATCTCCAGCGCCACCAGCGCCCTAATGGGCTCATCAACCAGCAGTGGCATCCGGCCAATGTTGAAGAGCAGCGCGGGCAGGGCTAGCGCCAGCGTGAGCACCGCCAGCAGCACTGGGCGCCGGCTAATGGCCGCGAATGCCCGTTGGGCCAGGGTTTCTATCACGGTTTGCAATATGAATAACAGCTCACACCTTAGGCGCGAGCAACGCGGCAAAGGTACTGGGCTCGGCGAACCCGGCGGCGCTCTATCCTGTTTAAGCAATGAGCTACTAGTAGCTACCCATTGGCTCCATCTGGCTGCCAGCTGTTGATGAGCCCGCGCCCTACCCCCTACATTTGACGTATGCCCGCCCCTGCTGCTACCCCCCCTGCCGCCGACCGCCTCACCCAGACGCTGCTACGCCATGGCCTGCGCCAAACGCCCGTGCGCCGGGCCGTGCTAGCCGCCGTATCGGGCAAAGGCTACGCGCTTACCGGGGCCGAGATTGAGCAGGAGATTGGGGCCGACACCGACCGCATCACGCTTTACCGCACCCTCAAAAGTTTCGAGCAGAGCGGCCTCATCCACCGCGTCATCGACGATACCGACGTGCTGCGCTACGCGGCTTGCTCTATCGAGTGCTCGGCCGATGCGCACTTTGATAACCACGTGCACTTCAAATGCAGTGCCTGCCAGCACACTTACTGCCTCAGCCAAGTAGCCATTCCGGTGGTGCAGCTGCCGGGCGGCTTCCAGGCCGAGCGGCGCGACTTTTTGCTCTCGGGCGTGTGCCAGTTCTGCCAGCCGCTGTAAGCCGTGCTTTTCTCTGGAACAGCAACAAAAAAGCGCCTCCGAGCTAAGCTCGGAGGCGCTTTTCATTTGAAACGGGAGTGGAGAATATCGGAGTCGAACCGATGACCTCTTGCATGCCATGCAAGCGCTCTAGCCAGCTGAGCTAATCCCCCGTTTAGTGACTTTGCCAGTGCGCCAGTTGCGCGTTGGTTCTGCAAAAGTACGGCGAGTTTTGGCTTGTGCAAGCCTTAGGGCCAACATTCTGCGCAACTGCCCCGAAATCAGGCGCAAAAAAATGGGCGGAGAAAATTCCCCGCCCATTTGAAGTAGCTCGTTGTTAGCGGTTAGTTGAAGCTGTAGCGAACACCCAGCTGCCCCTGCCACCGCGACGCAAACGTCGACAAGTCGTACGAAAGACCACTGTTGGCATACGCGGTGGGGAACGAGAACGTAGGCTGTACACCCGGACCCGTCGACTCGACGCGCAGCAACTCCACTGCGTTGTTCAAGACCACGTACTGGCGGCCCCAGTTAACGTTGAGCAAGTTGCCTACGTTGAAGATATCAAACGTCACTTGTAAGGCGTTACGCTTACCACCACCCACGTAACCAATGTCTTGCGCCACGCGCAAGTCAACCTCATGCGTCCAAGGCAGGCGAGCGCCATAACGCTCTACTGTCTGGCCCCTGTGCGTGCGCAGGTAGGGGTCGTTATTGATGAAAGCATCAAGTTGGTCCTGAATCTGAGCTACCGTACGAGTATCGCC
>CALMOO010000606.1:0-409 GCA_937871705.1 uncultured Hymenobacter sp. | reverse complement strand
GTACCAGACGGATTTGGCTGGCGTCACGCACGTTGGTCGGTACGTAGAGCAAGTCGTTGCCGGTATTGCCATCGCGGTTTACGTCGGTGCTCTGGCCGTAGATGTACGTAATTGGCTGGCCCGAGAGGCCCTCGTAGAAGAGGCTAATGGTCGTAGCCAGCTTGTTGTTGGCGTAGTGGAAGGTGTAGCCTGTGCTGGCGATAACGCGGTGGCGCTGGTCGTAGCGCGAGTAGCCTAGCTCGGGGTTGTTGGGGTCGTAGGCTACTTGGTTGAAGCCGAAGTTCGACGAAGCCGTGCTGCTAGTACCGCTGTTGATGTCTTTAGCCACGCCGTAGTTGTAAGCGACGGTAGTGTTCAGGCCATTCGTAAAGCGCTTCTGCAATTGGAAGGTCGCGTTAT
Organism: uncultured Hymenobacter sp.; assembly: GCA_937871705.1. Taxonomy (GTDB): domain Bacteria; phylum Bacteroidota; class Bacteroidia; order Cytophagales; family Hymenobacteraceae; genus Hymenobacter. The sequence goes on along the minus strand of CALMOO010000606.1, from coordinate 10 downwards.
AGCGATAGCC
>CALMOO010000605.1 GCA_937871705.1 uncultured Hymenobacter sp. | reverse complement strand
GAGCGGGCGTGTCTACCGCCGCCGCATTCAAAATCTTAAACCACTCCTCCATGGTAGGCTGCTAGCAAATTGGTTAGGCCAACTCAAATAAAGCCTCAATTTCCACCGGAATGTTGTCGGGCAGCGAGCCAAAGCCCACGGCACTACGCACGCCCACGCCGAGTTCGGGGCCCCACACGTGGGCAAAAAGCTCGCTGCACCCGTTGATGACGAAGGGATGTTTCTCAAAATCAGGCGTACAGTTCACCATACCCAATACTTTGATGACGCGCTTTACTTTGTCCAAGCTACCTAGGTGGGCCTGGATGGTAGCTAGGATGGCCAGGCCTACCTGCCGGGCGGCTAGCTTGCCAGCTGCCTGGTCGAGGCCCTCGCCAATGCGGCCAATGATAAGGCTTTTGTCGTCTTGCACGGGGCCGTGGCCCGATACGTAGAGGTGCTTGCCATCAATCAGGCATGGTTTGTACACACCCAGGGGGGTAGGGGCCGGCGGCAGGCGCAAGCCGGTTTGGGCAAAGTTTTGGTTGGGCGTAGCCATAAGGAATGAATAAGAGACCAGCTGCTTGAGTAATAAAACGCCATCTAGGCCCACAAGCGGTTCCATGACGGACCAGGAACTAAACGTGTTCTGGACGTTTAGGCTAAGCTAAGGTATTCTTTGAACCGCCAAAAGTTCGGCTTCTCTGTCGAGCTTATAACGTAGATAAGCTCGCTTCACACCAGGATTCCCGAAAATCAGTGTTTCCAGGGCCACTAGCCTGGCCGCTCCAGCCAGCGGCCGGGCTAGTAGTCTATTCCGACCAGCGTAGCCAGTACTTGGCCACCAACGTCAAGGCCATAGTGGCGCGCCATGAGGTGGTGTAGCGCAGGAGTCGGCCTAGCAATCACTACAATAACTCCCCACCGGGTACCACCCCTATCGAGTTCTTCCAGAGTCGGCTCAAAATCGAAGTGCTAGCCAGCGGCAGCTTCCCTACCCCCTCGAAGCCCGCTTAGAAAGCAGCCACTAGCTCACTTGTTATACACCGAGCGCCAGACACTCCGCCCTCGGCTAGCTTGCCCCCAACCGCTTCGAAATTCACTTGCAACCCACGTCCCAACTCTACGCAGCTTAGCTAGACCACCTCAAGTAGTAGAATCGGAAAGAGGTAATTCAATTGTAAACGTAGTGTAGGCATCTGGTCGGGTATCCACCGATATAGTCCCTTTATGGGTTCTAATAATATCCTGACTAAGGAACAGGCCTAAGCCTGTGCCTTTTGAAGTGGGCTTAGTGGTGAAAAAAGGGGAAAACAGCTGCTTTCTCTCTCCTTCAGAAATCCCGATTCCATTGTCCTTTATAACTATAGCAACGTAATTATCACCATACTGAGTCTCTACTATTAGCTTAGGGTGGAAATGCAAGTTTTTTAAAGACTTTTCATGTAAAGTGTACATGGCATTATTCAACATGCTAACCAGTACTAAACCCATCTCCGCGGGTAGAATTTTTACGGATAATCTTTTTAAGTTAGGGCCTTTAACTAATTCCAGAGGTATGCTACGGTAATTTTCATCTAGCTCGTTTTTATAAGCAGTTATTTGCGTTTCAACGAACGAATTGATATCGCTTTCAATAAAAAGCTCAGATTTGTTTTGCAGCAGTTTATCCATGCTCCGAACTATCCTCGTCAAGCTAGAACCGTGCTCTTTTATTTTCTCTATATTACTTTCAATTAACTTAAACAAAGATGCTACTTCCTGGTGCACGTGTTCATCTGTGGAGTATTTATTTGCAGCTAATAATTCTTGACTTTCTTGCAGAAGTTCGTTTGATACCGCCGCAAAGTTATTGATATAACTTAAGGGATTCAGTAATCTATCCACTAACCCTCTGGTTAACTGTCCTACGGAAGCTAATTTTTCTTGCCTAATTAATTGCTCCTGAGTATCTTTTAGGTCAGCAAGGGTTTGCTTAAGACCATCCAATAAATCATCGGACTTTTTCTTTTCGATAACCAATTCACTAGAGCGATTTTCTAATTCCTGACGGGCTGTTGCCAAATCAGTAACCATTTTATTGAAAACTATTCCCAACTCGCCAATCTCATCACGTGATTTATTCGATACTCGCTGCGTTAGGTCACCTCGGCCCACTTTAGTCGCAGCGTCTCGTAATTTCAAGATGGGAACGGAGATATTTCGGGCCAAGCCAAAGCCAATAAGAATACCGATGCTAAATACTAAAAAACTAAAAAAAAGCGAAGTAGCACGAATCTGCCTTCGGCTTTGAATAATTTCTTTCGTAGAGAAGGCCAAGATTATCTCGCCTTTCATCATCGGAGCGTTGAAGTCCGCATGTTTGACAACGAGCGAATCATCGGAAACTATGTTTATATTGATTTTCTTTCGCTCCGGATATGTCTTGAAAATAGTTTTAGTTGTTTGATAAATAACGTGATTTGCGTCCCAAACTGTGTCAATTTGAATCAGGCTCACGAACCGTAAGAGGGGGTCCTCCTTTACAAAATCCATGGCGGTTTGAACGCCCTGAAAATTCTGCTCAGTCATGGCAATTTTTACCCCTAAAGCCACGGTGTTAGCGTGGTTTTGAACATCCTTGTTAAAATTATTTAACAATGTTCGTTCCTGAATAGCGGGCAGATAAAATAAGACAAAAAAGGAAAACAGTAAAACAATCGTAGTTACCGTCATCCAAATCTTAGTCTTGACCGTTAGACGAATGTGTCGTAAAATGGAAAAAGGCAAGGATGTCGGTATATTAGTTGACATGCAAACTATTGATTAAAAGCAGAAGCTATAAAGCTTTTATAAAAACTTTTTTCCGTCAATGAACACAATCTTATTACTGGCAGTCGGATGGGTAATCACGCCAATAGCTCCATTAGTTTGAGAAACAAATTCTTCCAGCTCGCTTTCAGAGTTAAAAAAGTTAGGCGCGTCGGCTTTTCCCTGAAAGACTAATGCTAGCCAGTATTTATTTAATTCGTTCGAACTCATGTTATAAATCTTTTTACTAGTGTCAACACCAATAGGCGTACTACTTTTGAGTAGCGCAATAACTACCTTAGAGCCATCAGGCCAACGCAATTTTTCTCCTCGCATCGTTGATTTCAACTGCGCCAAGTTCATTTCCGCTGGTATACCCTTGCCATTAGCAATTACCACCAAGTTCAGGTCTTGTGAACTCGCTGATAAATGACAAAACATGCTGATTATGAAAATCTTAGTAAGAAACTGCCAAATCCAAGCCATAAACGATAATAATTAAAATCCGACTGCAACCTGGAGAATGATGTTGTCTGTTGTATTGTACATGTGGCTCTTTACGCGTTGATATTCAAGCTTTAATACGGCTAAGTAGCTTAATTCATATCGTACGCCTCCCACGAAGGAACGCGTATTGTTATCCATAAAATACACTTCCTTATTACTGTACCGGATGTCATCAATTCTGACGTAGGGAATGACTTTGTCTGTAATTCTGAGCCCTGCATAGGCGTAGGAAGCGAGTGCTCTTTGCGTCCCTAAGCTATCAGATTTGTTAACGGCCATGCTACTCTCCACCAGTAATTCAAACTTCTTAGAGAAAACAGAGTCGTTATAAGCTACTGAAGCCGTCATAATACTCTGGTTTATTCGGCTAAGTGCTAACGTGTTCATGCCAGTCGTATGATTTTGGACCGTACTCCCTTTCGATATTATATCATGGTAAAAGGAAGCACCAAGGCGCATGCCATCAGAGGGCTTTATGTGCACCGCCAGGGTAACTGACTTGAATGTATTGTTATCTTCCACATCTCCCGAACCGAGGCCATTGCCAAGCATAGCATCGTAGCCGAAACGAAGCCGACCTAGATTTTGCCCTTGTAAACTGATGCCAGTTGTGTGGAGCGGGATAAATCCCTGTGCAAACAACAAGGGTCGGTCAACCGTGGGAAAGAAGACCCTACCGTGGTGGTAAGTATCATTCCAATAATTAATAGGCGTGTGATGCTTGCCAATCAACACACTATGGTTGCCCCAATAGTTATACTTTAAAATAATGCGTTCGATACTAATGTCAAAATCAGTAGGCGAATCTGGCGAATACTTGAAAATTGTTTCTCCTAAAAAAGATAACCGTGGTGTTATTTCGGAGGTGATAAATAAATCTTGCTCCCCGAAGCCAAAATTTAGTTTTCCATTTTGATAATAAGTTGAAACGTCCGCAAAGCCCCTGATTTGGGTTCTTTGGGCTGCAGAGCGTTGCACGGAGCTCAGCACTAAGCTAATAAGTAAAAAGAGTACTAGCGCGTAAGGCCTGTTTTTCATAGTCAATCCTTTCTTTTTCAACTATTGCGGGCTCAGAGACTAATGGAAGCAAAGTGTTAGATATGAATGCCGCGCTCGAGATAAGTTGCTCGTTGGCAATAACCTCTGAAGCCCATCACGCAGCATAGAGTAGCATCGTAAGTAGCTGCCAGTCCTACGGCACGAGCAGGCTTCCAAAATAGAGGGGGTAGGAAGGGTAGCTTAAGGGTAAGCCAGCAGCTGAGATTAGTGCGAACCCGCGAGAATGCGAATTGGCCCTAGCTTCTCAATACTGATGGTCAACCCTTTAATGCAACGGCGAGCAGGTAAACTGGGCAAGCGGGTGCGTACTAGTAGTGACCTACCCGAAATACTTAAGAGCCCGGGCCGTCCGGCTGGACGCCACACCTACCGCAATCGAAGAGCGGCTCAGCCTAGCCTGAGACCGAGAGAAAAGGCCCTTGGGGTAGTCGTTGCACTCGCCGACGGGCACTTGGTTCGCCTGGCACGGACTAAGCGTTACTGCCGTGGTAGGGTAACTAGAGGCCAGGGGCTGGGCGATAAAGTAGAAAGTTATCATAGGTAGCAAGCGCAACTAGCTAGGAGAGGAAACACAGGGACGCTCAGCAACTCGCAAAGCCCGTCGTAAGTAAGTGATAATGAAAGCTACAAGCAGCCTCGCCCCAAAGATAGGGAAAATAATAGGTCGACATTACTATCTGGATATGCCAAGTAATTCCTATTCTAACTTCCTATCTTGCTATGCGGCCACCCGCTAATCTGCTCCCTAGCATTTAGAAATTACCAGTATTTATTGCCGGCGCCTGGGCCGCCGCCGCAGAGCGCACTTTTTGGGCGCTAGTAAACTGGCGCCAATCGGCGGTATTCGCAAGCTCTTAAATAAAGACGTGGTCGTCTAGCATCAATGAAAGTCCTTGATTTCTTAGTCAGCGAAGCTACAGAAGTCATCCGCTCTTACTCAAGGCGAGCAGTTGGCTGCAAGCAAAAGCACATGTTCACGGCGCAACTACTTTCTGAAACAACGACGCTTTGCTGATACCATAGCCATTTAGCTAGGCGTTGTAATAAGAAACTGCGGCTGACATCACGACAGTGACCAGCAAGGAGCAATAGCTTTTACAGAACTCTCCCAGTATGGCTTCGAAGCAAGGCCCATCACTAAAAAGCGCTTGAAGGAGCCGAGTTCAGGCGGTGTATTAGGTCACTTAAGACGTCACCGGCTACTTAGTACGGTGTTTTGCAGCAGCTACTGCACCTGACTGGCCCCACCCTTAACCTAACCCAACCGCTTCTTGGGGCCAAGCAAGCGGACCACCCGCGTGGCAATTAGCTCCAGCTGAAGGCAGCAGTTACCCGGCCGCTCGGCTCTGGTTCCCTCCGTGACCAAGCTGCTAGTAGGTATCCCTGCCCAAGACCTTAAGTAGCTAATTAAGGTTTAAACCAAACAGCAGTCCAAACCAAGCTTTGCGTTGGTAAAGCCAGTAGGCGCCATCTGGGCCTAGCAGCTGGTCCACGCCCACGGCCACACCCAGATTAAAGACGTGCGCATCATAAATGACCGCCCCCCCGCCATGCACCACAAAACCTTCGTAGTCCACGGCCGCGTGCTGCCGCGTCAGGTCTGCTGTAATAAAGGAGGAGCCTAAGCCCGTGAACAGCCCGTAGCCCACGCCCACGGTGCGAATAAGAGGCGCGGTGCGCCCGGTAGGCAGGCGGTGGCGAATCAGGTGGTAGCCATCGAGCCGGCGGCCCACATAGAGGGCGGCGTTGAAGGTCGTGTTGAGCTGCACGGGCACGCCTTCTCGGCCCGGGCGCACCTTAAAGGGTAGAGTGAAAATATCAAAGTCCATTTCGCGATGCAACAGCAGCACATGGTGCTGAGGGCGCAGGCCGTAGTGCACCGGGGGGGTAGCAGGGGTGGTGGGTCGGTAGAGCAACAGCGTATCGGGGGTAGGCTGCTCCACATAAAGCCGGTGTCGCGGTACCGTGCCCACGGCCCGAGTCAGCACCGAGTCGCTGGCACCTAGGAGTTGATAGTAGTCAGGCTCGAGTTGCGGAACCCGCCCCACCGAGCAGCTACTCAGGCCG
>CALMOO010000604.1 GCA_937871705.1 uncultured Hymenobacter sp. | reverse complement strand
GGAGCTCGACCCCAAGGCCATCGACATCAACGTGCACCCAACCAAGACGGAAATCAAGTTTGAGGACGAAAAAACCGTGTATGCCGTGGTGCGGGCTGCTGTGCGGCAGGCGCTGGGTATTCACAGCCTAACGCCGTCGCTTGACTTTGAAGGAGATGTGAATTTTGCACCCATTCGGCCGCTACGCACCTCGGCCAGCAGCGGCACTGATGCAGCCCTACCCCCTCCCACGCGCGCGGTGGCGTTCAACCCCGATGCGCTGGCCGCTTCGGTGTCGGCAGCCGCCGCGCGGCAAGCCAGCGGCAGCCGCTCCGATAGCTACGAGCGCCAAGCACCCGCGCGCCCCACCGAGCAGGCCAAGCGCGACCTAGAGGCCTTTTACCGCGAACTGGGCCAGCCCGTGCGCCCCGTCGACGCGCCTACCCCCCCTGCGCCGGCCGAAGCATCGGCGCCAGCTCAGCCCGCCGCGCCGCTGCCCGAACTACCCTTTGTGCACCCGGCCCCCACTAGCCACTCTGCCCCGCCGGCCCCTTACCAAGCCGGCAGCCATGCGCCCACGCGGGCCACGCAGGTGCTCACGCGCTACGTGCTGCTGCCCGTGAAGTCGGGCCTGATGCTGATTGACCAAGAAGCAGCGCGTGAGCGCATCCTCTACGAGCAGTATGTGGCCGGGGAGGCGCAGGGTGGTGGGCATTCGCAGGCGCTGCTGTTTCCGCGCCCGCTCACCTTCACGCCCGCCGATTTTGCCATTCTTAACGAACTGACGCAGCCGCTGCACTTGCTGGGGTTTCGCTTTGCCGAGTTTGGGCCGCTCACTATTGCCATCGAGGCTGTGCCCGCCGACCTGCCTGCCCAGGGCGAAAAGGAGTTGCTCGAAAGCCTGATTGAGCAGTTTCGCAGCGGCGCCGCCCCGCTGCGCATCGACCGCCGCGAGGCGCTGGCCCGGGCGCTGGCCCGGCGCGTGGCGCAGGCCACTAGCCAGGCTCGCCTGCCCGAAGTCGAGCTAAGCGCGCTGGTCGATAAGCTCTTTGCCTGCCAGGTGCCCAACTATACTCCCGACGGCCGCCCTACCGTAGTGCTGCTCGACGGCCAGCAGCTAGCCGATTTTTTCCGTAAGCCCACCGCGTAGCCGACCTTTGTGGCTGTTTCCCTACCCCCTCGCCGGCGCTCAGCCCGGTGCTTACCTTATGTTTAATCTCACGCCTACCGTTCGCAACCTGCTCATTGCAAACGTTCTGATGTTGGTCATCAGTACCAATCTTTTTCAACAGATAGGAATAATCGGAGCTTTATATCCAATTGGTTCTCCATATTTCTTTCCTTGGCAGTTCATTACTTACATGTTTCTACATGCGGGCTGGGGCCATCTGATAGGCAATATGTTCGGCCTAATTTCCTTCGGTCCTATGCTAGAGCAACGTTGGGGCGGACAGCGATTCTTAGTATTTTGGCTAATTTGCGGTTTCGGAGCTGGCTTGCTATACGAAGGTGTGCGAGTCTACGAACTCCGGCCAATAACAGAGTTGCAGCGCGACCTTCTTCAAAATCCTACTGGCGGCGATTTTGCTGAATTGGTGCGCCTTACGGAGCAAAACAGCTTTGACGAGGCCAGCGATATGGCTGCGGCTAGTGCTTTGAGCCGCAGTCCCAACGATGCAACACTACGAAGTGGTGTCATCGAGCGTACTCAAGATATATATCAGCGAGTACTGGCTTTACCAATGGTAGGCGCATCTGGTGCGTTGTTCGGTGTTTTGTTCGCCTTTGCCTATCTATTTCCGAATACGGAGCTATTTCTACTATTCTTCCCTTTCCCGATTAAAGCGAAGTACTTCGTGTTTTTCTACGCCATGTACGAGTTGTATAATGGCGTGCACCGCACTCCTGGCGACAGCGTGGCGCACTTTGCCCACCTGGGTGGCCTGCTTATCGGTTTTATCGTGCTCAAGTTTTGGGAACGGGGTAGGCAGCAATTCTATTAAATCAGCGTTAGGTACCTTGCCGGCCCCTCGGCTATTTACTGTCAGAAATGAGTATTATCCAAGATATCCGTACTACGTTCAATCGTCGCGACAACGCGCTGAATCAGCTCATTGTACTCAACGTGGTGGTTTTTGCAGTGGTCGTGCTCCTGTACGCGCTGGCTTTCCTGACCCAAACCAATGCGTGGTACGCCCTGGCCATGCGCCAGCTAGAGTTGTCGGCCAACCTGGGGGTAGTAGCTCGCCACCCCTGGACAGTGCTGACGTACGCTTTTGTGCACCAAAATTTCTTCCACATCCTGTTTAATATGCTGAACCTGTACTGGTTTGGGCAAATTTTGCGGGAGTACCTGGGCGACCGACGTTTGGTGAGCATCTACATTCTAGGGGCACTGGCTGGCACGGCGGCTTTCCTGCTGGCCTTCAATTTTATTCCGGTGCTGCAGCCTGGCGCGGTGGTAGGGCAAGGGGTTATTGGCGCTTCGGCTGCAGTTATCGCTGTGGTTGTAGCCGCGGCTACCCTCTTGCCCGACTATACGTTTATGCTCTTTATAATTGGGCCGGTCAAGATAAAATGGATTGCAGCGGCATTGGTGCTTATCTCTATTGGAGGCATCAACCAAGGAAATACGGGCGGCGAAATCACCCATATCGGGGGGGCGCTGCTGGGGTTTGTCTTTATTAAGCAGCTTAATGCGGGCCGCGATATGGGCCGCCCTATTGTGGCGATAGGCGAGTGGTTTAGCCGGGTGTTTAGTCGCCAAGCGGCCATGCGCGTCACGCACCGCCAAACGGCCACTACGAGTGTTCGCTCGGGTACTAGCAGTGCCAAGAGCAACGGCGTTCCCACCGCAGCCCAAGACGAAATCGACGTCATTCTGGATAAAATCTCGCATTCCGGCTACGAGAGCCTGTCGAAGGATGAGAAGCAAAAACTCTTTCGCGCCAGCCAGCAGTAAGTGCTCGGCTGGTTGCCCTACCCCCTTGTAAAAGCCTAATGGCCAGCCACTACTTAGCGGCTGGCCATTAGGCTTTTTACAAGGGGGTAGGGCTGCTAAGTCCAGCGTTCGGCTTCAACAGGAAAGGAGAGCAATCCTTCGTATAGCTCAGCCAGGGTTAGCGTACAGT
>CALMOO010000603.1:3116-4976 GCA_937871705.1 uncultured Hymenobacter sp. | reverse complement strand
TAGCCGACGATACGATGGCACGGACCGGGCCGACCGAGGCCTTTCGCGACGCTTTCGCCGCTCGGCTGTCCGCCTTGTCGCGCGTGCAAAGCCTATTGTCGCGCTCGGAGGCCGAGCCCATCACCATCGGCGATGATTGCTGGATAGGGGGTAGCGCGGTCATCTGCCCCGGCGTGACGATTGGCGCGGGCTGCGTCATCGGGGCCGGCTCGGTAGTGACCAAGGATGTGCCAGCCTACTCGCTCGCAGTAGGAAATCCGGCCAGAATTGTAAAGAGCTTGATGTAGCCCAGGCGCGGCGAGTCCGGGCTACGGGGTTGAATTTACAGCCGCGCCGCTTCGGCTTCTTCCAGCAGCCGCTTCTTCTCGATGGGCACTACTCCCACTTGCTCGCACACCAGCCCGCCCCCCAGGTTGGCTAGGGCGGCGGTGAAAGCAGCTGGCTGGCGCAAGGCCACGCACAAAGCCGCGATGCTGATAACCGTATCGCCTGCGCCCGACACGTCGGAAATAGTGCGCAGGTGAGCCGGCAGGTAGATTTTCTGCTCGTCTTGCTGGGCAAAAACGCCGTGCTCGGAAAGCGTAACCAGCACAGTATCGGGCTCTAGCTTGCGCTGGAGCCGGGCCACGGCGGCCTCAAAGCCAGCGCGGTCAGTGTCGGGCGAGCCAAATTCGGCTTTAATGCCTTCGCGCAGCTCCTTCAGATTAGGCTTGAACAGCGTGCAGTGCCGATAAGCCAGGAAGTTCTTCTTCTTGGGGTCGACGACCGTCGGAACGCCGAGGTTGCGGGCGCGCGCAATACACTCAGTAATAATGCTTTCGCACAGCACGCCCTTGTCGTAGTCCTCGAAAATGACAACGTCGGCGCGGGGCAGGAGGTCGTCGTAGGCGGCTAGCAACTGGGCGGTTTCTTCAGCGTTCAGGTCGGTTTCTACCTCCGAGTCGATGCGCACGAGCTGTTGGCCGTGGGCCAAAATGCGCTGCTTGAAGGTGGTAGGGCGGTGCGCGCTGCGGAGGATGCCATCGGCGGGCAAGTGGTTTGCGTGCAGCAGGTGCAGCAGCTGGTCGCCTCCCTGGTCGTCGCCTACTACCGAGCAGAGCAGGGGGGTAGCGCCGAGCGCCTGCACATTTAGCGCCACGTTGGCGGCTCCGCCCAAGCGATTCTCGGTCCGGTCCACGTTCACCACCGGCACCGGCGCCTCGGGCGAGAGGCGGCTGGCGCGGCCCCACACGTAGGCATCGACCATCACATCGCCGACAATGAGAACGTGTAGGTTATTAAATTGGGCAAATAACTCGAGAAGCGGGGTAGGGGCAGACATGGGCGCAAAAGTAACCCCGACGTGCGTGTAGAGTTGGCAGGCTCAGCATGGCCGCCGCTTGGGCTTCCATTTCATGGCAGTAGCCTCGATTTCAACTAAGAACTCAGGCAGTCATTTTGCTTTAGCGAAACGACTGCCTGAGTTTTTACATCATCCTTCGGCCCGCAGCACAGCCAGCGGCGGCTGGCTCAGCACCGAGCGGCTATTGAGCCCGCCAATGAGCGCCGTGAGGCCCGCTACCAACGCCACCAGCGCCGGCAAAGCCAGCAAGCTGCTGCCGATAAACGGCGTTTCGAACACCCAAATGGCGAGCGCCCACGCGGCCAGCCCGGCTAGTACTACCCCCGCCATAGCGGCCAGGGTGCCTAGCAACGCATATTCGAGCACCGTGATGCGCAAAATCTGGTTGCGGCTGGCGCCCAGGGTGCGCAGTAGCACGCTTTCGCGGGTGCGCTGGTAGCGGCTAATGAGCACCGAACTGGCCAGCACCAGCAGCCCGGTGAGAATGCTGAAACCCGCCATGAAGCGAATGACAAACG
>CALMOO010000603.1:0-3106 GCA_937871705.1 uncultured Hymenobacter sp. | reverse complement strand
CGTCCACTGTTTGCAGAATCAGGCCTAGGTCGATGGCCGACACGTTGGGGAAATCGCGCACCAAGGCCTGCTGCGCGGCGGCGAGCTGCTGGTTATTTTTGACTCGCGTGAGAATAACGTGGAACTGCGGCGCTGGCTCTAGCACGCCGGTGGGGAAGACGACCAGAAAATTGGTTTGCACCCGGGCCCAATCGACCTCGCGGGTGCCGCCCACCACGGTAGCCAGGGGCGCACCTTGCACGTTGAAAGTCAGCGTGTCGCCGAGCTTGAGCTTGACGCGCTTGAAGTAGTCGCCATCGACCGACACGCGGGGGAGGCCGCCGGGCGGCGCGGGGCGCGGCGGCGTGCCGGCCGTGAGCTTCTCGCTGGCACTCAGCGTATCGCGGTACGTGACGCGGTATTCGCGGGTAAGGGCGAAAAGCGGAATGCCATTCGCGGTGTCTTTGCGCAACTGCGACACGGTGCGGCGGTTAATAGAAGCCAGCCGCATGGTCACGATGGGCACGCGCTGCATAATCGGGATGCCTTGTTTTTGCAGTAGTTGCTCGACGCCTTTTTCTTGCTCGGTCTGAATGTCGAACAGCACCAGATTGGGCTGCTTGCCGCTCCCCGAAAGCTGCACCCGGCTTAACAGCAGCGACTGCGTGAGGTAGAGCGTGGCCAGCAAAAACGTGCCCAGCCCAAGTGAGATAATTAGTGTAACGGTCTGGTTTTGAGGCCGAAATAAATTGGCCAGGCCCTGCCGCGCCACATAGCTCCAACCGACTGGGAAGTAGCGCCGCAGCAAGTAGCGCAGCCCCAGGCCTAGGCCAGCCAGCGCGCCCAGCGCCACCAGCAGTCCCGCCGCAAAGCCTAGCGCCTGCTTCCACTCGCGAGTTTGGGCGTAGGCGAAGGCTACGATAAAGAGCAGCACCAATGCCAGCACTAGGTAGCGTAGCGGGTCGGGCGCCGTTGTGTCGTCCTCAAACGAAGCGCGCAGCACCCGTAGCGGCGACACGCGCCGGATGCTCAGCAGCGGCAGCAGCGCAAAGAGCACGGCCATTGCCAGCCCCGTCAGCAACCCTACCCCCACCGCCAGCGGCGACACGGCCACACTCACCGCCACCGGCAAAAAGCTGCCTAGCACCTGCGGCAACACCAACTGCACCACCGCCCCCAGCGTTGCTCCGATAATGGCGCCCAGCAGCCCCAGCCCCGAAGTTTGAATTAAATAAATGAGCAACGCCTGCTGGCCCCTGGCGCCTAGGCAGCGCAGCACGGCCACCGAGGCCAGCTTTTCCTGCACGTACAAGTTCACGGCGCTCGCTACCCCCACGCAGCCCAGCAGCAGCGCCACAAAGGCCACGAGGCTCAGAAACCGCGTGAGGTCGCGGAAGGCGCGGCCGGTTTGCTGCTGGCGGCTGGCCACGGTGTCAGAGTCGATGTTGCTCGCTTCGAGCTTAGGCGTCAGGGGCTTGAGTACGGCCGCCACATCGGTGCCGGGCGCAAACTGGTAGTAGGTGCGGTACTGCACCCGGCTGCCGGGCCTGATGAGGTTGGTGCGCCCCAGCAGGGGTAGGGGAATAAAAACCTTGGGTGCCACGGCGGCGCTGAAGCCAGTTTGGCCCGGCGTTTTCAGCACCCGCCCCACGATGAGCAAGGTCAGATTGCCAACCTTCACCGAGTCGCCCACGCGGGCGTTGAACTGCGTCAGCAGCACGTCATCGACCAGCGCGCCGGTAGATTTTCCGGCCTTGAACTGCGCGCCCGCAGCGGCTGGCTGCGTTTCCCACTCGCCGTAGTACGGGAAGCCCGCGCCGAGCGCCCGCACCTGCGCCAACCTTACCCCCTGCGTGCGCGGAAACGAAACCAGCGAGGCAAACGACGCTTCGTCGGAGCGCGTTTGGCCCAGGCGCTGCAAAGTCGGCGCCAGGGTTGACGCCAGCGAGTCGCTATGGGTTTGGCCAGCAAGAGGCCGCGCCGCGCCGATGAATGGCTGATTAGAGGAAAGTACTAAATCGGCGCCCAGCAGCTCGCGGGCTTGCTCACGGATGCTGCGCGCCAGATTATCGCCAAACGAATTGATGCCCACCAGCGCCGCAATGCCCAGCACAATGCTCGACATAAACAGCGCTAGCCGGGAGCGGCTGCGACGCGAGTCGCGCCACGCCATGGTTACTAACCAACTGAATTTCATAGAAATGTAGCGCGGACTTGGTAGTCCGTGCCTGAACGATAAACGAATGGCGCCGACGCGGACTACAAAGTCCGCGCTACGTCGTGTTCCACCACTTTGCCGCCGCGCATGCGCATAATGCGCTGCGTTTTGGCGGCCAACTCCAGGTCGTGCGTCACTAGCACCAGCGTCGTGCCGGCTTCTTTGTTTAAGTCAAACAACAAGTCTACCACGTTGGCACTGGTGTCGGGGTCGAGGTTGCCGGTGGGCTCGTCGGCAAATAGAATCTGCGGTCGGTTGGCAAACGCCCGCGCCAGGCTCACGCGCTGCTGCTCGCCGCCCGAGAGCTGCGCCGGGTAGTGGTGCCCGCGCTCGCCCAGCCCTACCCGCTCCAGCAGCGTTTGGGCGGTGCGCACCACGTTGCGCTCGCCGCGCAGCTCCAGCGGCACCTGCACGTTTTCGAGGGCCGTGAGGGTGGGTAGGAGCTGGAAATTCTGGAAAATAAACCCTACGTGCTGGTTGCGCACGGCCGCCCGCTGGTCTTCGCTCAGCTTATCAAGCTGAATGCCTTGCAGCCATACGCTGCCGCTGGTGGCGCGGTCGAGGCCCGCGCAGAGGCCCAGCAAGGTAGTTTTGCCGCTGCCCGACGGCCCCACAATGGCAAACGTATCGGCCGGCTGGAGGCTAAAGCTGACTTCGTGCAGCACCGTGAGCTGGCGGCCGGCGCTGGTATAGGTTTTAGTGAGGTTTTCGACTTGAAGGCTAGTCATTAAAGCAAGTATGAATTTATAAAGTAGGAGTTAAGAATCTAGCGTAAATAAGGGTGGGTAGGGATGATTTTTCCTCTTAACGGTTATGGCTACGTAGGACGTGCGGCGGCGGCTTATACTTTCGCTTGTTTTTGTTTTTACTTCTATGAATTATCTCCCTGGAAGCGCCTTGCTTTTGGCC
>CALMOO010000602.1 GCA_937871705.1 uncultured Hymenobacter sp. | reverse complement strand
GGATAGAGCCTATTTCAAACGACTGCGCGGCCACCTTACGGCGGTCGTGGTAAATGTTGAACTCCGTGCTACCCCCCCCTACATCAATGTGCAGGTAGTGGCGGTTGTCTTCGAGCAAATGCTCAATTACGCGGTTAATGTATTCAGCTTCGGCTTGTCCGTCAATGACTTGAATGTCTAAGCCTAATTCCTGGCGCACACGCTCGGCCACGGCCGTGCCGTTGCGAGCCGTGCGCATGGCCGAGGTAGCGCAGATGAGGTGGTGCGGCACATCGTGCACTTCCATGAGCAGCTTAAGGGCGTGCAAAAACTTAACGAATTTATCAGCCTTAGCCGGCGGAATCTCACCGGTGGCAAACACGTCTTCGCCCAGGCGCAGGGGATAGCGCACGTATTCGATGCGCTTGAGGCGGTAGCGCCCATTAAAAAAAAGCACTGCCGAAATTTGGCAGCGCACGGCGTTAGAGCCGATATCGATGGCGGCTAATTTGGTAAGCTGATACTCCATAAACCGCAGATTTAACAGATTAAACAGATTGCACAGATACGCTTGCTCGAGCAAGCTGACTATGCGGATGGATGATACAAGCTGTAAAGTTGGGGTACGCAGGCCGTTTATGCGGCTGTGCAGTACAGCCAGCTTGCTCAAAAACCGGCTTTCGCACCTAGGCAGCTTGCTTGAGCAAGCGTATCTGTGCAATCTGTTTAATCTGCGGCTAGTTTTCGCCGTTAATTAGGTTAACGATAAGCGTCGCCATCGTGTTTTTATCCTCGGGCTTGCTTTCGACAATTAAGAGCGTGAACGCCACCAAGGCATTATCGGCCAGCCGCCGCGAACCATCGGGGCGGTAAAGGCAGCACTTGCGGTCTAAGAAACATACTGCCGCAGCACCTGGGTAGCCCATGCTGACAATCACACCCAGACTATAAAGCGTAGTAGGGCGGTCAGAAGTTGGAATATGCATTTTTTGCACATTGCTTTTTCATTCAGTTCATTAGACTGAAAAATATTGCGTAAGTGCTTAGTAATTATGGCGCGTTCGCGAACAGATAGTTCGCTCATCAATGCCTGCGTCAACCACACGGTATCGTGCTCTAGCTGCACGTCGAGGCGAATTTGCCCGTCGGACGACTGGTAAAGCAGAACATCTGAAGGGGTTGGCGGCATATGAGTGCAAAAAGCTGTATGTAAATAGCAAAAATAATATATCCCTGGCGATTTACTAATCAGCCAGGCTATTTACTAAAATACTTCGCCTAAGTTCAGCGACAGTCCGTGCGAACCATCAGCGCCAAAGCCATAATCGACGGCCAGGTTGGTGTGCGAAACCTTGTTGAGATTGAGGCGCAGGCCACCACCTATTCCAGGCACTACTTTTTCAAAATTACCATCTTTAACCTGGCCGTGCATCACGCTCAACTCCGTTACGCTTTGGGCGTTGGTGAACACGACGCCGCCCAGCAAGCGATTGTGCGTGATGCCGAAGCGATATTCGGCCTCGCCGTACATCAGGTTTTTGCCCCGAAAGCGACCCTGAATAAAGCCGCGCCCTAGGTTGCCGTAGGTGTCCCAGCCGGTGGCTGGTAGGT
>CALMOO010000601.1:4863-5420 GCA_937871705.1 uncultured Hymenobacter sp. | reverse complement strand
GACAACTCCTCTGCCTACTTAGATACACCCGACCTGACCAAGCCGGCCATTTATTCGCCCCGGGTCGTACTAACTTTTTCGATATTGTTTAGCGCCTTGGCCGGCGGTATTTTGACGTTTTATTCCTTACGCGCCACTGGCTTTCCCGTCGCGGCCCGGCGGGCGTTGTGGGCCAGTATTGGCTACCTAGCAGTTATCTTGCTGCTGGGCAGTGTGCTGCCTTTGCGCGGCTCTGGCTCGGGCTTGTCCATCGGGCTGGGGTATGCCGGTGGCTACGTCCTCAACCATTACTTTCTGGAAAAAAACCTGCCCGATGAGGCTAGCTATCCTCGTAAGAGCTGGGTTAAGCCGTTGCTCATCTGGATAGTTGTGCTGGTATTAGGCATTGGGGTAGGCGTGTCGGTGTTGGAAGGAGCCTAACGGATGGCGGCAGAGTTTACCCTACCCCTGCTGTGTATGGCGTCGCTGCTGGCTGGCCTTATCGATGGCATGGTGGGCGGCGGTGGGCTCATTCAGCTGCCGGCGCTGCTGCTGTTGCTGCCCAAAGTGCCGGTGCC
>CALMOO010000601.1:336-4853 GCA_937871705.1 uncultured Hymenobacter sp. | reverse complement strand
GTGCCTACGGTGCTTGGCACCGGCAAAGTAGCCAGCCTGGCGGGTACGTCGGCGTCGGCGTTTAGGTACTTGCGGGGGCTGAGCGGCGTGCCTATTCGCTGGCGCACGGTGGCTGTGGCGGCGGTAGTGGCGGGCTGTTTCGCGCTGCTGGGTGCCCGCGCCGTAAGTGGCCTCAACAAGGACCTGGTGAAGCCACTCGTTCTGGCGCTGCTCGTGCTCATGGCTGCTTATACCTTCTGGCGCAAGGACTTCGGAAGCTTGCACGCCCCGCGCCTGCACGGCCGCCGCGAGCTATGGACGGGGGTAGGGCTGGGCGCCGCCATTGGGTTCTACGACGGCTTCTTCGGGCCGGGCACGGGCAGCTTGCTGCTGTTTGCCTTTGTGGGGCTGTTTGGCTACGACTTTCTGGCGGCCTCGGCTTCGGCCAAAATCGTGAACATCGCTACCAACATCACCGGGCTGGCCTACTTCATTTCGACCGGGCAAGTGCTTTACCATTTCGCTATTCCCATGGCAGCCTGCAACGTGCTGGGTTCCACACTCGGGGCACAGCTGGCCTTGCGGCGCGGCACAGGCTTCGTGCGCGTCTTATTCTTGGTAGTAGTAAGCGGCTTTATCCTTAAGCTGGGTTGGGAAACCTGGCGGGGGTAGGGAGGCCAAAATGCCACTAACGTCCGTAGACAGCAGCGGGCGCTGGAAAACTGTTCGAAAAAAGCGGGCGCGCCGCGCTAGAACCGGTAGCCTACCGTCGTCAGAAACTGGCGGGGCGGGATGGGATTGATGCTGTACCGGTCGTGCACCAGGTAGTTTAGCTCATTGGTGATGTTAGAGAGCTTGGCCAGTATCGAAAAGTGCTGGTAGGTGTAGCCTGCCGACAAATCGATGGTCGTGAAGCCGCTCAGCGGAATCAAGCGGTTGTAATTGGGGGTAGTGGCTTTGGGGTCGGGCACGGTGTTGTTGTTGCCACCCTGGCGCTGGCCGGTGTAGAAAGCCGAAGCCCCCACCTTGAGGCCACGCAAGCCGGGCCGGTCGAAGGTGTAGAAAATAGACGCGTTGGCAGTGTGAGCCGGGTTGTTGGTCAGGCGCTCGCCATTGATGGGGCTGCCTACGGCGGTGCCGGCATTGGTGTAGCGGGCGAAATTGTAGGCGTAGCCGGTGTTGAAGTAAAAGTGATTCGATAAGTTGCCGCTGATGTCCAGGTCTACCCCGTCGCTGGTGGTTTCGCCGGTTAGCTCCTTCACGGTCGTAACGGCATTGGGCTGGCCAAACCGGTCATAAGGAGCCGTTTGGGCGAAGTTGCTGTTGATGTAGCGGTACACGGTGGCGTTGGCAAACAGCCGGCTGCCGAGCAGCTCAGTTTTCACGCCGGTTTCGTACTGGTTCACGAGCGACGGCGACAAGTTCTGGCCGTAGATGTCGGTGCCCGTATTAACGATGAAGTTATTGGCGTAGCTGGCGTAGAACGATAGCATTGGCAAAGGCTGAAAAATCACTGCGCCCTTCGGCGACCATGCTTTGTCCAGCTTATTGGCCGCGCCGGGGCGCGTCAGCTGCTTGTCGTAATTGGCAATGCTGGTCTGCTGCGTGTTCTGGTACGAGTAGCGCACGCCGCCCAGCACCTTAAACTTGGGCGAAAGCGTAATCAAATCCTGCACGTAGCCCCCAAAGCGGTACGAAGGCGAGGTGGTGCGCGCCGTGTCGAGGATGGTGGGCACGTCGGTGCGCGCCGTGTATTTGGTGGGGTCAAGCAAGTTCACAGTGCCGTAGTCGGCGCTAATCTTGCCCGTCGCATCGCGGTACTTAAACGTGGTGCTGGTAGTGGTGATGCGCAGCGCGTCGGCGCCCACCAGCAGCTGGTGGCTCAGAAAGCCGGTGTTGAACTTGCCGTTCAGGTTTAGCTGCGCGTTCCAGTCGCGCTCGCTGGTATTCACGGCGCCCAGCGTGCGTTTGTAGTCGCCGTTGGCGGCAATAGCGTTATTGGGCACCGCCAGCCCGAAGCCATGCACGCGCGTATCGGTCACGCCCGCGATGGCGCTTAGTCGCCATTGGTCCGAGAAACGGTGGTTGAGCACGGCCGAGCCGCTAGCCTGGTCGGTCACGTTGTAGGCCCACGGCGTGTTGATAAAGCGCGAGCGCGGCGTATTAGGCAGCAGCTTCGACTCCGTGTTGAGGTTGACGATGCCCACGCCCGCGTCGGGCGTCACGTCGGAGCGTAGGTAGTCACCCTGCACGAGCAAATCGGTTTTCTGGCCAAATTTGTACAGCAGCGAAGGGTTCACGTACAGGCGCTTCGAGGTCACTACGTCGCGGTAGCTCTTGGCATTTTCGTAGGTGCCCACTACCCGGAAAGCCAGGTTTTTGGTAAGCGGGCCGTACACGTCGATAATCGGCTTGTAGAAGCTGTAGCTACCGGCGCGCATCTCCACCGAGCCGCCCCACTCGAAGCGCGGCTTCTTGGTTACGGTGTTGATAATCAGCCCGCCCGATACGTTGCCGTAGAGTAGCGCCGCCGCGCCCTTCAGCACTTCTACCGACTCCAGCGTGCTGACATCTGGGAAGCCCTGGGTGTTAGTGAGCAGGCCATTCTTGAAGATGCTGCCGCCCCCGCCCCCAATACCAATGCTGTAGCCCCGCGCCGAAAACGTTTCGGCCACCCCGCCGCGCTGCTGCGTCAAGGACACGCCGCTCACGTTGCGCAGCGCGTCGCCGAGGCGGTTTATCTGCTGGTCGGCAATGACCGTGCTCGATACTACCCCTATGCTCTGGGGCAAGTCGAGGGGCGCAATGTCAGCCTTGCTGGCCAAAGCTGGCCGGTTAATGACGTTAGAACCCGTCACGACCACCTCGCTGAGCTGCTGGTGGCCACGGGCCAGCGTGAGGGGGGTAGCCGCCGTGCTGCGGTTGGCATGCACCTGCACCGCTACCTCTTGCGCCGAGTAGCCCAGGCTCGTTACCGTGAGCACCTGCCAGCCCGCTGGGGCTTCGAGGCTAAAGTTGCCCGCCGCGTCGGGCGTAGCGCCGATGGTCGTGCCCTTCACCAGCACCGCAACCTGGTCGGGCGCCTGCCCATCGGCCAGCGCTACGTGGCCCGTTACCGAACCCACGCGGGCGTGGCGAGCTTGGCGGGGGATAGCCGGCGCCGCCGGGCTCTGGGCCAAAGCATGGGTAGGAAGCAAGCCACCAGAAAGCAGAACAGGGAGGAGAAGTTGGCGCATCGGCTTATTTAGAATGTTTCAATACAACCGCAAATGTCAGTGTTGTTTAGATGCATTCCAAATAAAATATTCATCACAAATACACCTCTAAGGGCCTGAGCAGCGATGGATAGCAGTGCTTTGCTGAGTAAGTTACAGACTTGTAATAAGTTAAATACAAAAAAGGGTCCGAACAGCAAAGCTCGGACCCTTATGAAATCTGAAGAGAATTTGAGCTGCTGGTTAAGCTACCAAGCTGCCGACCGGCTCGGGCACTAGTTCAAATACATCAGCCAGCAGCTCATAGGTACGCAGCCGGTCGGCAAAATCGGCGGTGATGCTGACGATGGTCAACTCATCTACCCCATAGCTGATGGCCAGGCGGGTAAGCTTGTCGCGCATCTGGTCGGGCGTACCGCTCACCACGCGGCCCTGGTGGTGGCGCAGGCGCGCCTGCTCTTCGGGGCTGAAGGTGTAGGCGGCTACTTCCTCAGCGGTGGGGTAGGGGCCGCGCAGGCCTTGGTCAAAGCGCAGCAGCTGAATGAACATTGCCTTTTGCAAAGCCAGTGCTTTCTCTTCCGTGTCGGCGCAGAAAGCAAAAATGGCTACGTTAGCCACCGGCGCTGCCAACTCGGGCGAGGGCTGAAACTCTTCGCGGTAAGCCCGCACCGCCGCCGGCCCACCGTTGGGATTGATAAACTGCGCAAATGAAAATGCCATGCCCAGCTGCGCCGCAAACAGCCCACTCTGCCCGCTTGAGCTGAGTAGCCACAGCTCAGGCGAGGTATCAATCTTTGGGATGGCTTTCACGCGCTCGTGGATGGTGTCGGGCACAATCTCATCGCGCAGATAGGACTGCAAATCAATTAATTGCTCTACGAAAGCTCGTTCCTCAAACTTATTGCTCGGGTTGAGCGCGTAAGCCGTGAGGCGGTCGGCGCCGGGCGCGCGGCCCATACCCAAGTCGATGCGCCCCGGGTGCAGGGCTTCGAGCAGCTTAAAGCTTTCGGCTACTTTTAGGGCCGAGTAGTGCGGCAGCATCACCCCACCCGAGCCCAGCCGAATGCGCTCGGTGTGCGCGCCTAAGTGAGCCAGCAGCACTTCGGGCGCCGAGCCGGCCAGCGAGGTCGTGTTGTGGTGCTCGCTCACCCAAAAGCGGGTGTAGCCCAGGCGGTCGGCGAGCTGAGCCAGCTCAGTAGTTTCGCGCAAGGCCTGTTGGGCAGTGGCGCCTGGGCGCACCGGCGACTGGTCGAGCACGTTGAGGCGCAGGATGGGGGAGGGGGTAGGCATGATAAGTCGGGCAGGAATAGGCCAAGGAAATGG
>CALMOO010000601.1:0-326 GCA_937871705.1 uncultured Hymenobacter sp. | reverse complement strand
CAACCGTCCCTACCCCCTTGTTCCTGGCTGCGATTAACCCCCACACATTTCCCGCTTTCATGAGCACCCCTAATTCCCTCGTTCTAGCCGTAGCCGACGGCACCCAGATGCACGCCTACGTGGCCCGTCCACAAGCCAGCGGCCCGGCACCCGGTATCATTCTCTTTCAGGAAGCCTTCGGTGTAAACGGCCACATTCGTAGCGTAGCCGACCGCTTAGCGCAGGCTGGCTACGTAGTAGTCGCTCCCGAACTGTTTCACCGTTCGGCCGAGCCGGGCCTTGAAATTCCCTATAATGAGTTTGCTACCCTGGCCATGCCGCACTAC
>CALMOO010000600.1 GCA_937871705.1 uncultured Hymenobacter sp. | reverse complement strand
GCTTTGGGGCAGGCCTACCCCCCTATTTACGAGGGCCTTACGCCAGCATGTATGTGCGCTCGCCCTGGACGGTGCGGCAGTACGCGGGCTTCTCGACGGCCGAGGAATCGAACGCATTTTATCGGCGCAACCTGGCGGGGGGGCAAAAGGGCCTGAGCGTGGCCTTCGACCTGGCTACCCACCGGGGCTACGACTCGGACCACCCGCGCGTGGTGGGCGACGTGGGCAAGGCCGGCGTGGCCATTGACTCGGTGGAGGATATGAAAATCCTGTTCGACCAGATTCCGCTGGGCGAAATGTCGGTGAGCATGACCATGAATGGCGCGGTGCTGCCGGTGCTGGCCTTCTACATCGTGGCGGCCGAGGAACAGGGGGTAGGGCCCGAAAAGCTGACCGGCACCATTCAGAACGACATTCTGAAGGAATTTATGGTGCGCAATACCTACATCTACCCGCCCGCGCCGAGCATGCGGCTCATTGCCGACATCTTCGCCTACACGGCGCAGCACATGCCCAAGTTCAACAGCATCAGCATCTCGGGCTACCACATGCACGAGGCCGGCGCCACGGCCGAGCTGGAGCTGGCTTATACCCTGGCCGATGGCTTGCAGTACGTACGGGCCGGCCTGGCGGCGGGCATGAAGATTGACGATTTTGCGCCGCGGCTGTCGTTTTTCTGGGGCATTGGCATGAACCACTTCCTGGAAATTGCCAAGCTGCGCGCTGGCCGCCTGCTGTGGGCCAAGCTCATCAAGCAGTTCGACCCGCAGAATGCGAAGAGCCTGGCTTTGCGCACGCACTGCCAGACGTCGGGCTACTCGCTCACGGCCCAGGACCCATTTAACAACGTAGCGCGCACCACCGTGGAGGCGCTAGCCGCAGCGCTGGGCGGCACTCAAAGCCTGCACACTAACGCGCTGGACGAAGCGCTGGCGTTGCCCACCGACTTCTCGGCGCGCATTGCCCGCAACACGCAGCTTTATCTGCAATACGAAACTGACATCACCAAAGTAGTGGACCCCTGGGGCGGCTCGTATTATGTGGAAAGCCTCACGGCCGACCTTGCCAACCAGGCCTGGGCGCTGATGGAGGAAGTGGAAGCCTTGGGCGGCATGGCCGCGGCCATCGAAACCGGGCTGCCCAAGCTGCGCATCGAGGAGGCCGCCGCCCGCAAGCAGTCGCGCATCGACGCGGGCCAAGAGGTAATTGTGGGCGTGAACAAATACCTGGCACCGGAGGGCGAAGCGCCGCTGGAAGTGCTTCAGATTGACAACGATGCCGTGCGCGAGTCG
>CALMOO010000599.1:4252-5956 GCA_937871705.1 uncultured Hymenobacter sp. | reverse complement strand
GTATGAGCCTGAGTACTTTGAGGATGCCCGCCGGCAGATAAGTGTATTTATGTCGCCCATCAACGTGCACATCACCCGCAATCCGGTATCGGGCATTGTGCGCTATTTCAAGTACCATCCTGGCCAGTACTTGGTAGCCTGGCACCCCAAAAGCAGCACCCAAAACGAGCGCACTACGGTAGTAGTCGAGAGCGATGCCGGCCCGCTAGTGCTCTTCCGGCAGATAGCCGGGGCCATGGCCCGCCGCATCGTGTGGTACGTGAACGAGGGCGACGAAGTAAGTCAAGGCGAGGAATTTGGCTTTATCAAATTCGGCTCGCGGGTTGATATTTTTGTGCCGCTCGACGCTGAGATTAAAGTGGAACTGGGCCAGAAGGTGAAGGGCGGCGAAACCGTGCTTTGCCAGTTTAAAGGCTAAGCCCGGCCCTACCCCCTGCCAAAAGGCCGGGCCCCGCTAAGCGAGGCCCGGCCTTTTTTAATTGGGTTTCGAACTGGGTTATTGCTGCTGATTAAGCTGCTTCAGCATCTGGGCGCCGCCCGGCAAGTGAGGCAATAAGTAAGAAGCGAGCAGCCCCAGGCCCATCATCACCACAAAGCAGATGAGGAGCGGAACCAGCCAGCTACGCGGCTGAAACTGGCTGCTGCCCACGTAGCGCGGCCAAAACCAGAGCACATACACCAGAATGGCCGGCAGATTCAGCAGCGGAATCGCCAGAGGGTTGAGGGCGTACTTCTGTAAAAACAAGTCGACCAGCTTCGCCTCTACAATGATGTAGACCAGCACGAAAGCCGCCAGCCGCCAGATGGCCTTCGTCTGCTTGAGGCGGCGCAGGTTGATGGCCAGCAGGATGGCGCCCGTCAGGATGGTATTAAACAGCACCGAAAACAGCACAATTGCCCCGGGCGTGTACAAGGCCGGCACGTCGGCGTCGGGCAGGGGGGTAGGAGCCTCGTTGGCCAGCGTAGCCTGCCGGGCCGCGGCCTGCTGCTGCACGGCCGCTTCGAGCTGCGGCCGCAGGGTTTCTTCCTCGGGCGCGGGGAGGCCGCGCTGGCGCAACTCGGCCAATGCCGCCAGCACGGCATCTTCGCGGTACTGCGCGTAGCCAGTCACGTATTGGCGCAGGGCCGCGTCGGGCTTGAGGGCCATCTTGGCCGCGTAGTCTTCCATAAGTAACTAGCAGTGAGTAATGAACAAGAAGCAACTACCCGGTTGCAAGCGAGTAGCTGTTTACGTGCTCATTGTTCATTGCTCATTGTAAAATTGTAAAAGGGCCGCGCCCGCCCGGCGCACATCCTCAAACGAATTATAGAGCGGAACGGGTGCGAGGCGGATAACATTTGGCTCGCGCCAATCGGCTACGATGCCCTGGACGGCCAAAAAATCGAACAGTTCGCGTCCGCGCTCGTGCACCAGCAGCGAGAGCTGGCAGCCGCGCTCGGCTGGGTTGGCGGGGGTAATAATTTCCAGCTTGCTGGCCGGCAAGCCCAGCGAATTGATAAGGAATTCCAAGTAACCAGTCAGCTGCTCGCTCTTGGCGCGCAGCACGGGCAAGCCGCCGGCCTGCTCAAACAAGCTAACGCTGGCGCCATAAATAGCCAGCGTAATTATCTGGCCGTTAGACAGCTGCCAGCCAGCCGCGCCCGGCATCGGCCGAAAACCTTTCTTCATCTGGAAGCGCTCGGCCTGGTCGTGGCCCCACCAGC
>CALMOO010000599.1:0-4242 GCA_937871705.1 uncultured Hymenobacter sp. | reverse complement strand
ATGACCAGCGCCTGCCCGCGCACCATCAGGGCCAATTCCTTGGTGGCGGCCGCGGCCTCGCTCGATCCCAGGCCGGCATAGGCCTGGGTCAGGGCCTCGAGCGTGCGCTCGGCCTGGTCGTGGCCCCACCAGCCGGCCAGCCGCACCAAGTCGGGGCGGTTGGCAAAGCGCTCGTGCACAAAGATGCCCGCGCTACCCCCCGGCCCCGAGTTGAGGTACTTGTAGTTGCACCAGCAGGCAAAGTCCACGTCCCAGTCGTGCAGATGCAGCACTACGTTGCCGGCCGCATGCGCCAGGTCGAAGCCCACCGTGGCGCCCACCGCGTGCCCCGCCCGCGCGATAGCCGCCATGTCGAACACCTGCCCCGTGTAGTAGTTGAGGCCCCCCATGAGCACGGTGGCCAGCGAGTCGCCGAGCTCCGCGATTTTGGCTTCAATATCGGCCGTGCGCAGGGTGTGCTCGCCGGCGCGGGGCGCAATTTCTACAATCACATCCTCCGGGCTCAGGCCGTGCAGGCGGGCCTGGCTTTCGAGCGCGTATTGGTCCGACGGAAAGGCGCCGGCCTCCATCAGTACTTTGTAGCGGGAGGGGGTAGGGCGGTAAAACGTCACCAATAGTAGGTGCAGGTTTACAGTTAAGGTGTTCATTACGACCACCTCATCGGGCCGGGCGCCTACCACGTGGGCCGTGGCCTCGGCCAAGGTTTCGTGGTAGCTTAGCCAGGGCGAGTCGCCGGTGAAGTGGCCTTCCACGGCGCGCTCTTCCCATGCCTTAAACACGCGCTCGGCGGCGAGGCGCGCCGCCTTGGGCAGCAACCCCAGCGAGTTGCCACAGAAGTACGCCACCGGTTGCCCATCGGGACCAGCCGGAATGTGGAACTCTTGGCGGAAGCGCGCCAACGGGTCGGCCGCATCGTGGGCCGCAGCAAAAGCAGGGGTAGGGTCGTAAGTCAACGGTTTCTCTTCGTTTTTTGCTCCTCGTTTTTCGCTTGATAAAACTTCCATATTCAGTGAGTTAAGCCTTGGAAAGCAAAAAACGAACTGCAAAACACGCATTATACTTTCTCAAACACCATTGCTACGCCCTGCCCCACGCCCACGCACATGGTGGCCAGGCCGTAGCGCACGCCTTCGCGGCGCTGCATCTCGTGCAGCAGCGTGGCCACGATGCGTGCCCCGCTAGAGCCCAGTGGATGGCCCAAGGCAATGGAGCCGCCGTTCACGTTCACCTTGCTCATGTCTAGCTCCAACTCGCGGCTCACCGCGATGCTTTGCGAGGCAAAGGCTTCGTTTAGCTCTATCAAGTCCATATCGGCCAGCGTGAGGCCCGCGCGCTCCAGGGCCTTGCGGGTAGCCGGCACGGGGCCCATGCCCATAATGGCTGGGTCGACGCCCGCCACGGCCGACGAAATCACCCGCGCCATGGGCTTGAGGTTGTAGCGTTTCAGGGCCTCGTCGCTCACCAGCAGCACGGCGGCCGCGCCGTCGTTGATGCCAGCCGAGTTGCCGGCCGTCACGGTGCCGCCGTCGGGTTGGAAGGCGGGCTTGAGGGTCGCCAGCTTCTCCAGGGTCGAAACGCGGGGCTGCTCGTCGGTATCGAAAAGGGCCGTGTCGCCCTTGGGCTGGGGCATAAATACCGGCACTATTTCCTTGCGGAAGCGGCCCTTTTCGGCCGCGCGGTGGGACTTGCGCTGGCTTTCGAAGGCAAACGCGTCCTGGTCTTCGCGGCTGACGCAGAACTGCTTAGCTACGTTTTCAGCCGTATGGCCCATCGTGTAGGGAAAGTGCATCTTGGCCAGGCGCTGGTTTACGAAGCGCCAGCCCAGCGTGGTGTCGTGGGCCATGAAGTCGCGGGCGTAGGCCGTTTCCGACTTCGCCATCACAAACGGCGCACGGGTCATGCTCTCCGAGCCACCGGCCAGGTACACGTCGCCTTCGCCCACTTTAATGGCACGGGCCGCGTCGATGATGCTTTGCAGGCCGCTGGCGCACAGGCGGTTTACCGTGCTGCCGGGCACCGTGACGGGTAGGCCGGCCAGCAGCGCCGCCATGCGGGCCACGTTGCGGTTGTCTTCGCCGGCCTGGTTGGCCGCGCCCATTATCACGTCTTCGACCGCATTCTTATCGAGGCTGGGATTGCGGCGGAGGAGCTCGCGCAGCACGTGAGCCGCTAAATCGTCGGGGCGAACGCTGCTGAGCGAGCCGCCAAATTTTCCAATCGGGGTGCGCACGGCATCCACGATATAAGCACTAGGCATTCTGGGTATCGTTGGGGCGGAGCGAGTCCGCCGGTTAAAGGCTAATTTTGGCCTGTCCGCACCGCGTCACTGTCGGCCATTTTTCACAACCACAAAGATGATACAAAGAATTCAAAGCGTGTTTTTACTGCTGTTAGCTCTGTGCATGCTCAGTATGCTGGCGCTGCCGCTCTGGCACAAGGTCGACGGCCTCACGCACCAAGAATTGACTATGAATGCCTTCGGCTTCGATGCCCTCGGTATGCCGCCACCCAAGGGGGTAGGGCCTGTTTTTCTGATTGCCTCTCTAGCCATTGCATCGGCGCTCACGGCGGTGCGCGAGATTTTTCTGTTTCGCAACCGCTTTGGCCAGCTCAAGCTCGGCATGTTGAACCTGCTATTTATCGTGGCCACGTTTGGCCTCGAGTTTTATTTCTCCAGTAAAGGCGAATTTTTGCTCAATCCCAAGCTGGAAGGCCAGTTTCAGCCCGCTTTCTACCTGCCTACCCTGGCCCTGATGCTCAACCTGCTGGCCAACCGCTTCATCCGCCGCGATGAGCAGCTGGTGCGCAGCGCCGACCGCCTGCGCTAACCGCTGCGGCTCAACAGCAAGACAAGAGACCTACGCACGAAGACACCCGGAAGGAAAAGGCTGACTATCAGCTTAGTCCATCCGAGTGTCTTCGTACGTAGGTCTTTTGTCTTGCTACTTACTTGTTAGTCCTGCGGCAGGCCAAGCGCCTGCTGTACCTCCCGAATACTGGCGGGGAAGTGCAGCACATCGTACACTTTGTAAAAATCCTGTGGGTCACTGACGTGCTCGTAGCCGTACTCTGCCAGGTCGATGCGCGACTTGTCGTACGTTAAAGTGCCCAAAAGCTGCGCCAGTTCATCGGCGCGGACGCTGTTCTCGGCGAGGGCTTGCTTGGCCAGGTCTAGGCGCTCCTCGTCGGACGTGCGGTCGCGCAGGTCTTGGGTTAGCCCTTGCACATCATTGGGAGGTAGGGGTTGCAAGTTGCCGCCGTTAGGTTGCGCATTACCTGGCTGGTAGCCACCGGGGTAGTTGGGGGTAGGCACTGGCGCCGGGCTGTTGCCATAGCCACCAGGATACGTGGGCGCCGGGGCTGAGCGGTTATCGTAGCCGCCTTGGTTGCTGCCGTAAGGTGCCGGAGCCGGCCGGTTGTCATAGCCACCCTGGCCTTGGTTGCCACCGTAAGGCGCTGGCGCCGGACTAGGCGCATTGTAGCTGCCATCAGGGCTGCCGCCATAGTAGCCACCTTGCCCGTTTCCGTAGGGGTAGCGGGGCTGTGGCACTGGCCGCGGGTATGCACTGCCATAGCCAGGACGCGGCCCATAAACTGGCACGGCGGCCACCTGGCGCAGCTGCGGCCCATAGCCAGGCCGCAAGACCAAGACGTAGCTGGTTTCGAGGCCAGGCTGCAGCCACACGGCGGTGTGGAAGCGCATGGGTGCGCCATAGGGGGTAGGAACGCTAAAATCGGCCCAGTGCTGGCCTGGCCGCAGCCGGTCGACGTGTACCTGCCGGGCCAGGGGGCGCGTTAGGGGCTGGCCATCCAGCATCAAGCCAAAAACCTGGCCCCGCTCCAGCGAGAAATTGACATTGGCGGGCGGCGCTGCCAGCGCTGCCGCTGAGGCCGTCCAGGTAAGCAGTGCAGTAGCGCCAAGCGCAAAAAGCGTTTTCATGATGGAAGCAGCAGAAGCTGGCAAGAAATTTCACCAAGCTATTTTGCTTAAATCCAAACGGCGTGCCAACAAAAAAGCCTCCGCTTGCGGAGGCCTTTTTGAGTCTGTTCATTTAAGCTTACTTGTCAATTCGCGTCACCTTGAACTCGGTGCGGCGGTTGCGCTGGTACTCGGCTTCGGTCTTGGCGTTTTTCACGATGGGCCGGGTTTCGCCGTAGCCCTTGGCCGTGATGCGACTCTTGTCGACGCCCTTACTCACGATGTAGGCCACGGCCGCATCGGCGCGCTGCTGCGAGAGCTTG
>CALMOO010000598.1:7011-8921 GCA_937871705.1 uncultured Hymenobacter sp. | reverse complement strand
GGTAGAGATTCACGCCGTCTTTTCCCAGCGCTGGGCCAGGATGGTGCCGTGCCTGAGTACCCAGTAGAGCTGCACGGCCAGCGAGAGCAGGCGGAAAACTTAGAAGCTCATGGCTTACGAGGCGTTAGCAAGTAGAACTGCCGCCGGCCGAAGTGAAAACTCACTAGCGGCTCTTGTCTCAAAAAAGCTTCCCCTAGTACGCCTTGGTAAGGTAGCGCGTGCCCGCTCTGATAATGGACGGGCGAAGCAAGCACTAGCGGAATATTTCGCCACGCGCGGGTGCCCACTTGCAGTGCGGGTAAAATGGCCCGCTGGGCTGTCACCCGACCACCGGGCGCGAGGAGCGTTTCGCGCTTCGAGCCAGTAGGACGGGTGCCCACGCGTAGATTTTGGGCGAAGTCCGCATCGAGGGAGTTATCCTGAGCCCCTGTATCAAGCAGTAGCTGCACGGGCACGGAGTCGATAAAGGCCGTGACGATGGGCCACCCTTTTTGCAGCGTGAAGGCAACCGAGTCCCGGCGGGTGAACGGGCGAGCCGACGAAGGGGAGTCGAGTGGATAAAGAATCAGCTGGCGATGGGCGTAATCCAGGACTACCTCGTATGGCAGCAGCAGACCTGTACCGATAAGACCGAGCAGTTGCGGCCCAATCACCGCCCTCATAGCGGCCAGCGAGGTGGCTAAGGCCACCGCCGGATGGTCGTGCCGGGCGCCCCAGGAAAACTGCGTGATTGGCAGCTCGAAAAGGGGGATACTGCCCGCCGCACTCAGTCCCCGTTTGGTACTCACCTGTAACTGACTCTTTGGGAAAGCGGCTTGGTCTACCACTACGTCGTACGTGCAGCCGGTATCGAGCAAGAAGTCGCCACGCTTGCCGTTGAGCGTCGGGTGCTGTACGACAATCAGCCCACCTACTAGCTTAAACGGTAGCACAAAGGAAGCCGCAGCGTCCACCCGGGGAGCGCGGGGTTTGACCACCGCCTGCGCGGGGCTACCCGCAGGCGCGGCCAGGTGCAGGCTATAGAGTAGAGCGAGGCAGGAGAGCGAGGGAAGCGAAACGAGTGACGGCACTGGCCGAAGGTACAGCCTGCTTGCCGCGGCTGGCCCATCCTACTTCACTGTTAGCAAATCCTCTAGCCGGGTGGTGAAAGTAGGTGACTGCCACTGCGCCTGCCCTTGCCAGGGTGCTCGCTGGTGCCCAACTATACTCGCTGGCGTAGGCACGGCGCTAGCCAAGCGTACTGTGTAGCAGCCGAAGCCGCACAGTCAACCCGTTGAGCGTGGCCATGAGTTGCGGTCGGTCCGCACGCACCTTCGCCGCGGCTGCTGTCACGACGCCGGCCGGCGAAGGTACCGGTCTGGGGCTCTTGCTCAGCTACGACAGCATCACGCAGGGCCACGGCGGCGCACTCACGGTGGAGAGCCAGCTCGGGCAGGGTAGCGCCTTTACTATTACCCTACCAGGAGTCACCGCCTAAAACGACGTAGCATCATTCAACTGCATACGGCCCTCCTGCACGCGGGTTGGTTTAGCCTTGAGTAGATAAAATGTAGGCCAAAGTAAAGTCCCACTAGCGCGTGCTGGTGGGGCTTTGTTTATAAGTCCTCCGGCAGCTGTATGCCTAACGCATAGTTCTCCAGCGGCCCGCACTACGGAAGCTCCGTAGTCGTACCAGCTCATTCACGTGGGTATCGTAGTATAATTCGATAAAGAAGTTGCCCAGCAAGTGGTAGAGATTAATGCCGTCCTCCTCTCCCCAGTGCCGAGCAAGGAAGGTCCCATCGTCGAAGACGTGCACGAGTTGGCGCTCATCTGGCAGGGCGTTAAACTCGTACAGTGTCATACCGCCAAACTACTAGCTAGCTGGCTAAGCACCAATTTGCCTTGCGGCTCACTCACTAGCCGACGGC
>CALMOO010000598.1:1676-7001 GCA_937871705.1 uncultured Hymenobacter sp. | reverse complement strand
ACAACTGATAGCGCACCGCTTTCCTGCCAGTGTGAGCAGGGCCAGGCCGGCATAGAGCGGCCAGCGGTTGCGGCGCTGGTGCTTGCTGAGCAACTTGCGGTAATGATTGTGAATGCGGGCGGGTTGGCGCATACGCAAAAAAAGCCGCGACTGGTCTGCTCAGCGCCTTTTGCGTATCATACCATTCACGTTATTCACACGACACCATGTCTGCCTTAGCCTCACTTCCCGGTCCTCATCCCACGCCCATTGATGAGCTTCTTGACACACAGGCTGCGCAGACGCCCGAAGCGCCCAGCCAGCTCAGTCAGAATGTAACTGCGCTCGAAGCGAACTTGAAAGCAACCTTAGTCGAGGGCGAACACCTCGTCGAAGATGTAATTGACAAAGCAAAAGAGCTGTTTAACTAACTGCTACCAGCTAGTAACATAAAGCCCCGGCTGGTTAGGTCGGGGCTTTTCTACTACCATACGGAATAGCTCAAAACCAAACAGGAACGATTTCCCTACTACGCGCCAGCTTCACCCGCCCCAACTAAGTATGCAACCTATTACTCCTACCCCGCGCAAAAAAGCTAATAAGTGGATTGTGATTGCCCTTGTGGTAGTAGTATTGCTACGTCTACTACTCTACTTACTAACTAGAAAACCTTAGTTAGCACGCCTTGCTGCCCGCCAGCGTCACTTGCCTCAATTGATATGCAGCCCGAGCCTACTACCCCTGCTCCGTGCAAAAAAAGCTAATAAGTGGCTTCTCATCACGCTGGCCGTGGTCGTGCTGCGCCTCTTGTTGTATCTGTTAACCCGCAAACCTTAACTCACCATTTTATGAAAAGGCTCTCCATTCTGGCCGGCAGTCTGTCGCTGTTCGCCTTACTGCTCACCGCCCACGCGCAAACGCCCGTCACTGAGCACGACAACCCGAACCCAGCTAAGCCCACCGCGAAGACGACCAAGGGTAAAGGGGCGAACAACAAAACCATAGGGCACAAGATGGTGCAGAAAAGCAAGCCCACGGACTCCTTTTTGCCCTTGCCACCGAAGAAGCAGTAGCAGGGCCCAAAAAGCCAGCGACAAGACGCTACTGGGCACCAGCTACAACCACCCAAACTAGATTCGCTTGCAATGGAGATGCCTTAGAAGCAAAGGGGACATCTAACACTTACCTAAATAAAGCACGAACCTGCTATTGAGATAGCCAGCACCGACGTCTGAGTTCACCAAACACTGAACGATTAGGGCTACTCGTGTAAGACGAGTATTGATTTTATATAATATTTATTTTATTAGCTATTCACCTAGTAACTTTCGTCGGGCAACTCTCCCTACCCCACGATGGACCTGCAACACCTATGCTCCGCTATGTGCGCGGAAGTGTACTTTGATCAGCTCAACAACTGGCTTTTCGTTGATTGGACCGGCGAGCTGACTCTGGAAACGGTGCAGCACACCTGCCTGGGCATCGCCCGCTGCTTTCTCGATCACTACTACCCACGCGTGCTTAACAGCAATGCCCAAGTTACGAGCGTGAGCTGGGAAGTAGCGCAGTGGCTGGCCAGTGACTTTCTGCCGGCGCTGAGCTTGACGGGCGTCGAGCAGATGGCCTGGGTGGTACCGCCTACACTGCGTGCCAGCAACCGCATCCTCGATACGGTTAACCTGTTTCCCCACATTGCTATTAGCCTCTTCAGCGACGTAGAAGCGGCTGTAGCCTATTTGCAACAAACTGCGCCCCGACCGCCAGCGCTCAGTAGCTCCCGCATCCCGCAGGGGCGGCACTTTGCGGATGAGTTGAAGCTGCGCCACTTAGTCGACAACTTCGGTCAGCAGTTGAAAGCTTAGCTGAGCCCGGCGGCGTAGCTCGGCGAATTAAGCAAGGTGTTTCGGTGAGTTAGGTGGCGTTAACCTACCTTGGCGTTCTATGCAAGTCGTGCGCTAGCTGCGCCTCGGCCGCATGGCAGCTGCTGAATCGGCTCCCTGCACCTTACCATTTCCTGGGAAAGCAACCGCCTGCGCCCAACCTTTGCGAGGATGAAACACCTGCTTACCCGCACCGCAGGCCTGGCACTGCTGACGCTGCTGGCTTTCTCCTGCACGAACACCGACGAGGTCACGCCCACTACTAGCTCCGGCGGGGACGACAACCTAACCTAGCCTTAGATAATCACCGCGGCGCTGCCACCAGCTCCGTGGCCGACAACTCGGCCACGTTTCTGATGAGCAACATGATGCCCCAGGCACCGAATAACAACCAGCAGACCTGGGCCAACTTGGAGAACTATGCCCGCTCGCTGGTTGAGGACGGTAATGAGCACTATATCGTCTGCGGCTCCTATGGCAAGGGCGGCACTGGCTCCAGCGGCTACGCGACTACCCTCGCCAGCGACCACGTCACGGTGCCCGCTCACTGCTGGAAGGTGCGCGTGGTGCTGCCCATTGGGAATAACGACATGAGCCGCATCAGTAGCAGCACGCGCGTGATTGCCGTCAACACGCCCAATGACAATTCGCTGAGTTCAAATTGGGGCAGCTATCGCACGAGTGTGGATGCCCTTGAGTCAGCTACCAGTCTAGACCTGCTTTCGGCGCTTCCGACCAGCGTGCAGACTACGCTGGAGGCGAAGACCGATACGGGGCCTACGAAGTAGCCCTTTCGTGGCTGGAGTTACTTTTTGCAAGTCTTTTCTGGCTGATAGTGCCTCTGGCCAGCTGGTGCGCGTGCCGCACTACCCAGCACCTGCGCAGGAGCGCCGGGGGTAGCTACATTCGCGGCCATGAAGCTCCTGCTACCAGCCGCCCTGCTGCTTAGCCTCGCTAGTTATCTTTAATGGAGGCTGCAAAACAACCCAACAGTGATGTGCTGGCCTCCAATTTGCTTTTTGGCTACTTGGCATTTATTTACGCGTGGGCAGCACTTGATAAGTATGTTTTACACAGGGTATCCTTACTTGATGTAGAGCCCAAGGGTATTGCAATTACCATTATAGCCTGCGCTGTCACTTACTACTTTATTAGAAAAGGGAAGTTATTGGCTAAACTATTGTTCATTTTGCTATTTGCATGGCAAATCATCGGCCCTGTACTGGATTACAAGCGGCTGCTCCCACATCTTGCACACGACCCAGTAGGTATAGCGAACTATGCTATCAGCTATGCTGTGCAGGGGTGGGCTTTAGTGTTAATTTTTGGAAGAAAGCCTGTGCAGGCAGCATAACCCACTTCTGTAAGCGGGTTTTTTCATACCCAAAGCTTTCTCTACCATGCATGGTGTCACATATTTTACTAGTTTTCTCTCCATGGAGAAACTCCTACCTGCCGGTCTGCTGCTTGGCCTTAATTAGCGCTCATGGGACTAGCTATTTGTTGGGTAGTAGCAAGGAACGAACTTTGGCTTGCCACCCTCGAGATTGACGTTCCGTTGGAGAAGCTACTGTACAGGTTTGGTAAAATCTCAGGTATCCCGCTTGACCCTTACGGAAAGGGACGTCTATATCTGAACCAGTGGGAAAAACTCGTGGCACTAGCTGCTCAGATGAACTACCCAGTTCACTTATTGAGAGAAATACAAGCCAGAATACCTGACCCTAATGCGGATGGGGTAATAACGACCTATGGGGATTAAGAGAAGGGCAGCGCCTCCACGCGGCTTTAGGGATTGTAGCTTTCGGGCATGAATAAGCTGCTGCTTGGTGAGTGGCTAGCTGCCTGCGCTTAGGCTGACCGACCTCGAAGGAAGAGGCCACTTCATAAACTCTTGTTGCAGCTTTTCGTAACATGGCTTCCTCATTCATCAATGCCTTTCTTTTTAGTTAAGTAACATGATTAAGACACTCTTAACCGTACTAGCTGCTTCTGGTATGCTTCGCTTTATAGCGCAGGCACAGACTACCCCAGCCGGTACTGCTCAGCCAATCAGCCCTACCAGCAAAACCGGTCAGGGTAACGCTAGCAACACGGCGCCTAATCGGTCTAGCACGGCCGGCAGTCCCAAGGCTAAGTCCTCTGATAACCCAGTAGACGCGACCGGCAAGCCAGTTAGCACTACTCCGTCGAACAGTGCGAACTCCGTCAAAGCCCGAAAGCCTAAAAAATAGCCCTTTCAATGAAGCAGAATGATTCAAAACTTTTGTTCTGAATCATTCCATCTTACTTCAATCTATTCTGCTTTGCCGCGCTCGCGCCAGAAGATGCGGCTAGTAAGCTAGTCGGGCCCTGGGCACTGTGCAGCAGTTGCGGCTCTGCCCCCTAGTTAGTGTGCGGTGGTAGCAGTTGCAGTAGCGAGTGGGGAGCAGGTCCATGGCTAGGGGGCGGGTGGCAGTGGCGTAGCAAGCCACTGATTGAGGCGGTAGAGTAGCCAAAGCAGGCAGAAATACCACGTACCCCAGAGTAGCAGGCGCAGCCAAGTAGGGAAGTAGTAGGTTTTCGACCACTCCAACGCTAGGATGAGCGCGATAAAAGGAATTAATAAGACTAGGTAAATAAACTCAATAGCCTCGGTCAAGAGGTGTATCAGGCGACGCCTAAGAGAGGTCATGGAAGGATTGCTTTGGCTTCACTTTGATGATGAGGCGTGGCATCGGAGTTCACTTCTTCCCTGGCTTGTCAGGTAAGCGAACATCCATATAAAAATCCATATAGCTAAACTGCTGGCCTAGTTTGCTGCTCCACACGGCTGCTAGCAAGTCACCCCAATCTCGATAAGTGCAGCCCATATAGTGGCCGTCACTCAGCACTAGCACGCCGTGCGCATGCTCTTGATGCCAATCACCACCGGCCCACACTTGGTTTGCTATGATGGACTGCCGAATAGCTTCCAGGTGCGGGTGCCATTCAGTAGGATACTGTGCTACGTAGGCTGGCCAGTTTGCCTCTGCCTCGCCAGTGCCGCCTAAATCACTTAGGTTACCAGCCGAGGGGCGCGTAGTGACGGTATCGTAGTTCTGCCAGGTTACAGTTAAGCTGCTCATTCAATACCTAGGCGGCGAGCCTCATCAGAAGAAAATACATAGGAGCAGTACGCCCGCCACTAGCAGATATATGATGCGGCTGATTTTACCGCCGCCTGTTTTCTTATCGGTACTAAAAACAAGCCGGCCTATGCCGAGAAAAGTCAGTAGAACTATCCCGCCCACTAGCAGCAGGAAGTAGCCAAATAGCTCAAGGATGTAGGTTTCATTGAGAAGTATCATTGCGGCGAAGCTACTTAGCCAGCCCCAACCGGTCAATGATGTACTCGCTGCAGCTGAGGTTGACGGCGGTGGCGAGTTGAGCTAACTTGGCGTATTCGGCATCGGTGAAGAAAAGACAGAGCGGGAGCTAAGGTTTT
>CALMOO010000598.1:0-1617 GCA_937871705.1 uncultured Hymenobacter sp. | reverse complement strand
GTGGTGTTGGTTATCGCCTGCGAAGCTTAGTATACCCGCTTGGCTAGTAGGCAGAAATACTAAGACGTAGCTAGCAGAATCCACTACTAGACTACGCATGTATCTGGTTTCTAATTCTCCTGTACTACGCCGAAAGCTTTTATAAGTGAAGTCTCTTCCCTCAATACCGGCTACGATAAAAGGATGAGCTACTATGTCCTGCGCATGCTCTCTTTTTAAGGTCGCTTCCACACGGGCATATCGAACCTGTTTGCCCGTTGTATCGTGCGCCCTAATGTGCATGACAGGATTGACTGAGCGAAAGAGTTGGTACGTGCCGCCCAGTGTACGTAGCACCCATATTTTCATACGCTCTGGGTGTTGAACGGTCCTGACCTTGTAAGGATTTAGGGTGTGAGGCTGGCCGGGCAGCTCTACCGTAACACGCGCATCTAGCGCGAACTGTTGCCTGTGAGGCAGCTTACAAGCAGTTAGGAAAAGCAGCGCGAGAAGGCAGGTGTTTTTCACGCTTCTAAGCTACGGCACAAGGCTCAGCCAGCTGCTACTCTACACCCAAGCGGCGGGCTTCATCGAGTGATAGCAAGTGTAGTTTATTTCTTAGCACCAACCAGCGCCAATAGCAAGAATAATGCGGCTAAGGCTAATTGCCAATATTTGATACCCACGGCCATCTCTTGGGCTAGTAAGAAGCGCCTTGGCTGATTAGGGTCATAGAATACCACTACTTCATCACCATCAAAGAATTCCAGATTAATAGAATGTCCTGCGCTTTCAGCTTCGATTAGTTGTCCAAGCCAGGTAGTGAAACTGATAGTTGGAACGAAGTATGTGCCACTACGACCCTTTACCTCACGCTGGCGTACTACTCGCCCTACTATCTCAATGCCCCCGCTCCGGAGCTGGCGCACAAGCAATAGCTGGCGCACGATTACTACACCAAAAATGAAAGGAAATACAGTGAACAGTAAGTTGAACCAACTTATAGGTAGCAGACTAGCCATAGAGGGTTTTATACAGACCCATTTACTTACTTTAACCTCAGCTTCTCAATACTGTACTCAGAGCGCCCCAGCTTGGCGGCTTTGGCGAGTTGACCTAGCTAGGCTTATTCGGCGTGAGGGTATGAGCGCTAGGGCAATTGCTCTAACCACTGTTCTGCGGCAACCAAGTCTTCAAAGAGGCGATACGTCATAGCAGAGGCTTTGGCATCGTGCATCAACTGGCTCACGGAGAGGCGGGCAAATACATCATGTGGGAGCAGCACCGCGCCGTACACCGTGTCTGTGCGCAACTGCGCGGCGGAGAGCCAATATTCGGTTATCCACCGACTTTCCTCGGGCGTAAATAGTGCCATCAAGCGCTGGTCACCGAGCATTTTATGCCAGTTGTTGCGCGCCAGAGCCTGACTGGCATGATGCAGGAAAGCTTGCAACTCACTGAGCTTGCGAGAACCCGCCTTGTATTCCACCACGAGGTAGCCCTTGGGATTTTCTAACAGGCGGCCAACGGCATTTTCAAAGTAGAGGCGTAGAGTAGAATAAGGCATAGAGAAGGGGTAAGTAGGAGGCGTTGTGACGTGCTAGCAGGGAAGAAGGCTCCCTATCCATAGGGGCAAGC
>CALMOO010000597.1:4430-8893 GCA_937871705.1 uncultured Hymenobacter sp. | reverse complement strand
GGCTAATTCGGGCGACGCTATTTTCGGTGTTGCTGCCCTCGTACATGCTGCTGGGCCTGTATGCTGGCAGTGGCACCGCGGCGGCGGGCTACTACGGCATCGAGCCCAGCGACGTGCAGTTTTCGATACTGGCGTACTACGCCGGGCTGGTGGCGTTTTTTCCCTTCGACCCACGGATTTCCAGCTACTTGCTGTCGCGGCAGTACATCCTGATTAGCATCTTTCTGCTATTTCTGCTGACCACATTGTGCATGTTTGTGCGCGAGCTGCACCTGTTTCTGGTGATTCGGTTTGTGCAGGGGGTAGTGGGCGCCACGGTCGGCAGCCCGTGCCTGACGTTGATTTTCTCGCGGCTGGAAACGAACCGCGCTCGGGCCTTTGGGTACTCGGTGTTTTATGCGGCGTTGCTGGCATCGGGGCCATTTACCACGGCCGTTATCAGCCTGGTGCTCGACAATTTCGACTTTCCGGCGGCTTACTACTGCTACATATTGCTGCAGCTGCCGGGCGCGCTCTTGCTGGTGTCTATGCTGAACAACGTGCGGCTGAAAAAGCGTATCCCACTCTACCAACTGGAGTGGCCTAGCTTCGTGCTGCTGGCCGCCACGCTGCTGCTGCTGGGCTACTTGGCGGCGTATGGCCAAGAATTGTATTGGCTGCAAGACAATTCTATACGGTTGGCGCTGGCGGGTAGCCTGGTGTTCGGCACGCTGTTCGTGCTGCGGCAGCGGCAGCTCAAGCGGCCCTACCTCAACCTCTCGGTACTCGGCTTTCGCAACTTCCGTATCGGGCTGCTGCTGTTCTTCTGCTACTACCTCTGCCGGGGCACTACAGGCATTGCCAGCGCCTACTTCGTGGGCGTGCTGCGGTTTGATGTGTGGCACGTGGCCGCCTTGCAGCTGCCTACGCTGGCGGGCATAGCCCTGGCTATGAGCATTGTGGTGCGCTTCGTGCTGCGCAACTATCCGTTACGGCCTATCTGGCTGGTCGGCTTTGGCTTTATGCTCATCTACCATGTCTGGATGTACTTCCTGTTTGGGCCGAGCCAGGGCGCGGAGGCGTTTGTGGGCCCGATGTTCGTGCAAGGGCTGGGGGTAGGGACGCTGATGGTGCCCATCACGGTGTTTGCGCTGTCGTCGCTGCCGGCTGCTATCAGCTTGTCAGGTTCTTACGCGGCCGTGACGATGCGCTACCTGGGCTTCATTGCCTCCATTGCGCTGGTCAATTTTTTCCAACTGTACTGGCGCACCGAAAACCTGATGCGCTTTGCTCAGGAAACCCTTCCCGGCACGAGCTTCCTCACCGCCCGCCTGCAAGCCTACCAGCAAACCTTGGTCAGCAAAGGCATGGCCGTGCAATCGGCGCAGCGCGTAGCCGTGCGCCTGCTCGAAAATTCCATCGAAACTCAAAGCCAGTTGCGCTACTCCATGAGCTACTACGGCATGATTAGCGTGGGCATCACGGTGCTGCTGCTGGTTATGATTTTCCTACCCCCTGTGAAGCAAAAGGTGCTGTCTTTCCGGCAGCGGCCGCTGTGAGCACATACTCCGTAGTGCGGACTTTGTAGTCCGCGTCATGAACGAACCAAACGCGGACTACAAAGTCCGCGCTACAGGTGCACTGGCTCTAGCCCTTAAATAGCTGCTTTGCGGCCCAGCCCGGTTTCGCGCAGCGCAAACGTGACCACCAAGGCCAGCACAATGCCGCCTATCCAGAACAGCCCGGCTGCCCGGAAGTGCGCTGCGTGGTTGGCAGTAGTAGCTAGCGTTTTGCCGAAAAAACGGCTGAATATGGGACTCAGTATCGTAGTCACGCCGAAGGTGAGGAAGTTGATGGCGCCGGTGGCGCTGCCTTTCACCTCGTCGGGGTTGGCTTCTTTGATGACGGAATACGGAATCATAGCCGCGCCCGAGGCTACCCCTAGCACGAAGGTGCTTATGTAGGTAGGCACCAG
This sequence comes from uncultured Hymenobacter sp., assembly GCA_937871705.1. Lineage (GTDB taxonomy): Bacteria > Bacteroidota > Bacteroidia > Cytophagales > Hymenobacteraceae > Hymenobacter. Next base: position 6,939 of record CALMOO010000597.1, on the reverse strand, counting down.
CGTGGGCAGAAACAGCAGCTGCGCCAAACTGAGCAGCATGACTATGGCGCCGCCCGCTAGCACCGGCTTGCGCCGGCCGCCTCGGTCGGCGAGCCAGCCCAGCAGCGGGCAGCCAAATACCCAGCCCATCGGCACCATGGCGCAGGCCAGCGTAGCCGCCTGGAAGTCGAGCTGCCGGTCTTGCTGAAAGAAGTCTACCCCCCAGGTCATGGCGAAGATGGTGGTGGGCGCAAACAGCAGCCCGGCAATTAGCCCACACAGATAAGATTGCGGATTGGAAAACACTGTTTTGTAAGGGCTAAGCAAGCCGCCAGTAGGTACCTTCTTAGTCGCGTCGTTCTTGATGGCGGGCGTTACTAGAAATAGCACTATCCCCACCACCAGCGTAACCAGCCCCGTGCCGAGCCAAAACAGGTCGGGGCGCAGACCATTGCGCAGCCACGGCCCCACCACAAACTGCCCGGCCGAACCGCCCAGCATGCCCACACACTGCGTAAAGCCAATGGCCGTAGCCAGCGAGCGCGCCGAAAACCCGCGCGAAGCCAAGTACACGCACCCCGGAAACGCAAACGCGCAGCCCATACCTTGCAGCAGCCGGCCCGCGTACCCCGCCCCTTGGTTGGGGAAGTAAAACAGCAGGCATCCGAGCCCCAGCACCACCGTGCCGGCTAGCAGCGAGTACTTGGCCCCCAGGCGGTCGAAGGAAATGCCCGCTACCAAACTCACGGTGGAGTAGGTATAATAATACGCGCCAATAATGGCCACCAGCCCCAGCGTGGTCACCCCAAACGCTTGCTCCAATTCGGGCAGCATCACGGCGGGCGCCGAGCGTGTGACGTAATCTAGGAAATAAAAAACCAGCCCCAGCGCCCAGGCAATGATGAAGTAGCGAGCCTGAGGGTTCTTCGGTGTAGGTTCCATCTGGTATGGTCAACAGGGGGTGTTAACGGCCGAACCTGCCGTCCTACCCCCTCTTGCTTAGGTGAAGGGGGTAGGGGCAGGTTCGTCGTAGAAGGGCGAATTATTAGAGTGGCAGCACCTCGCCCAGGTGTTTGTAGTTCGATTTCACGGTGTCGAGCACGTCGTCCATGCGGCCGCCCAGCATGAGCTTGGTCATCGACACGGCGAAGCCTTTTACCTGGGCCAGTTCTACTGCCGGGGGCATGGCCAGCGCATTGGGGTCAGTGAGGATATTCACTAGGATGGGGCCGTTATAGCGGAAAGCATCTTCGAGCGCATCTTTCACGTCGGCGGGGTCGTGCACCGTCACGCCCCGGATGCCCATGGCTTGGGCGATGGCGGCGAAGTCGGTATTGGGCATGTCGGTCTGCCAATCGGGCAGGCCGGCCACTTCCATTTCGAGCTTCACCATGCCAAGTGCCCGGTTGTTGAAGACGATGATTTTGATGGGTAGCTTGTACTGCACAATGGTCGACAGGTCGCCGAGCAACATCGTGAGGCCACCGTCGCCGCAGAGCGCAATCACCTGCCGGTCGGGGCAGGCCAGCGCCGCGCCAATGGCCTGCGGCATGGCATTGGCCATCGAGCCGTGGTTCCAGGAGCCCATCATGGTGCGCTTGCCGGTGGCTGTAATGTAGCGGGCACCCCACACGCAGCTCATGCCCGTATCGACGGTGAAGATGGCATCGTCGGTGGCCAGCTTGTCGATGACGGAACTCACAAACTCGGGGTGAATGGCATCGTGGCCGCCGTTGTCTTCCACGTAGGTCTGCATGCTCTGGCGCACGTGCGCATAGAGGTCGAGCTGCGCCCGCAGGAAGCTGTTGTCGGCTTTCTGTCGCACGTGGGGTAGCACGGCTTGTAGCGTGTGCTTGATGGAGCCACACAAGCCTAGGTCAACCTTGGCACGGCGGCCCAAGCGCTCGGGCCGAATGTCAACCTGCACAATCTTGGGCTTGGTCGGCATGAAGGCCGTGTAGGGGAAGTCGGTGCCCAGCAGCACCAGCAAGTCGGCTTCGTGCATACTGTGGTAGGCCGATGGCATGCCCAGCAGCCCGGTTAGGCCCACTTCGTAGGGGTTTTCGTACTGGATTTCGAGCTTCGCCCGGAAGGTGTAGCCTATCGGTGAGTGCAGCAAGGCCGCGAGCTGCAACAGTTCGGGGTGCGCTTCGGCCGCGCCCAGGCCGCAGTAGAGCGTGACTTTATCGTACTGATTAAGTAAGTCAGCAAACGCCTGCACCTCTTGGTCGGAGGGTCGAATAACAGGGTCAGTCCGGAATATCTGGGTGGCCGTCATGCTCTCCACGGCTTCGGCCGCGGCCACGTCGCCGGGCAGGCCCACCACCGCTACCCCCTTGCGGCTGAGCGCGTGCTGAATGCCCGCCTGAAACATGCGCGCAAACTGCTGCGGCGTGCTGGCCAGCTGGTTGTAGCAGCTGCAATCGTCAAACAGCTTAATTGTGTTCGTCTCCTGAAAGTGCTCAGTACCAAACTCAAAGCTGGCCTCGGTAGAGGCAATGGCAATGACCGGTGCGCCCGAGCGGTGCGC
>CALMOO010000597.1:642-4420 GCA_937871705.1 uncultured Hymenobacter sp. | reverse complement strand
GTGCAAGCCATTGATGAGGTGCACGTGCCCGGGCCCGCTGCTGCCCGCGCAACACGCCAAGCCATTCAGCTGCGCCTCGGCCCCGGCGGCGAAGGCGCCCGCTTCTTCGTGCCGCACGTGTATCCACTGGATTTGCCCGTTGCGCCGCACCGCGTCGTTGACCTCGTTGAGACTGTCGCCCGTGACGGCGTAAATTCTTTTTACGCCGGCCGCGACCAGCATATCCACAAGTTGTTCTGCTACTTTCTTAGCCATGATGTCGAAGTAAGACCCATGGGCTATACGCCTTACGGCAGGAGGTAGGGGTGCGGAAAAAACGGATTTTTCTGTATTTACTACGGGGCAGCAGAGTGGGGCGGGTGTCGGCCACCACGTCCTTACCCCCTACTTCGCCTTAAACTGCGTAATGGCCTGGCGGGTGAACTCAGACAGCACTAGCCGCCCGCTAACTGCCGCACGCTCCGCTAACAAGCTGTCCCAGTGCGCAGTGCCTTCCCAAAATACCTGTTTCAAAGCGGTTAGCGCCTCCGGGTTGTAGCCACCCAGCTTGGCAGCAAAAACCTGCACGGCCGCGTCTAGCTCCGCAATAGAATCGAAGCATTGCGCGTACAAGCCGTGCGCCTCGGCCCAGGCAGCCGACCGAAACTCGCCGGCATCGAGCGCCAACTGGGCGTAGGCCGCGCGGCCAATTTTGTGTTCCACCGCGGGCCCCACCACGAAGGGGCCGATGCCCACCACCAGCTCGCTGAGCCTGACGCTGGCTTGGGTGGTGGCAAAGCAGTAATCGGCGGCCGCCGCCACGCCTACCCCCCCGCCAATGGCCTTGCCCTGCACCCGGCCAATAATAACCTTTGGGCACGTGCGGCAGGCATTTATCACGTGCGCAAAGCCTGAGAAAAACCGCTGCCCCTGCGCCTCATCGGCAATAGCCAGCAGCTCGTCGAAGCTAGCGCCGGCGCAAAACGTGCGCTCACCCTCGCTACGTAAGATGATGACTTTCGTGGTTTCCGCTTGGCCGACGGCCGTGATGGTGGCGGCCAGCTGCGTCAGCAGCGCGCCGGGCAAGGAGTTGTGCGCCGGGTGAAAAAAGCTGATGGTGGCAATGCCAAGCGCATCGGTAGAGGTAGTGACGGTGCCGGTGGGTAGGGTGCTCATAAGGTGAAAAGCCTTTGCGGTAAGCATTGAAAACCGCCTGTCATGCTGAGTTCTCGAAGTATGACAGGCGGTAGAGTTTCGTTAATCTTGGTTTTTCTTCTTCACCATCGTCAGAATCGTAGCTATGGCTACGGTTTCCTCTGTTTCATCCGTCACGGTCACGAGCCAGCGCACGATGCCCTTGGCAATGTCCGCCTCGTCGCGCTTATCCTGAGCGGTTTTCTCCTTCACCGTGAGCTTGACCCCAATGGTCGTGCCGGGGTAAACGGGCTTGGTAAAGCGGCACTCATCCAGCCCGTAGTTCAGCAAAACCGGTCCTTTGCGTGGGTCCACGAACATGCCGGCCGCCTTGCTCAGAATGTAGTAGCCGTGCGCCACCCGGCCTGTAAAGAGCGTGCCCTCCAGCGAGGTAGCATCGACGTGGGCGTAGAAATTATCGCCCGAAATACCCGCGAAGTTGCTGATGTCGGCCTCCGTTACGGTATGCTTGTGGGTGGTGTAGGTTTCGCCAATTTCCAGCTCCTCGAAGTACTTCTGGAATGGATGCTTGTCATACTCTACTTGCTTGGCGCCAGTCTGGTACACTTCCGTGATGGCCGTAATCATGCTGGGCGAGCCTTGCAAGGCCACGCGCTGCATAAAGTGCTCGACGCCGCGCATGCCGCCCATTTCCTGGCCGCCGCCCGCCCGGCCGGGGCCACCGTGAATGAGCAGGGGTAGGGGCGAGCCGTGGCCGGTGCTTTCCTTGGCCATCTCCTCATTGAGCACCAGAATGCGGCCGTGGTGCGTAGCCGCGCCCAGCACGAAGTCCTGCGCCGTGCGTGGGTCGTTGGTGGCCAGCGAGCACACCAATGAGCCTTTACCCAGGTTGGCGAGCCGCACGGCCTCGTCCAAATTATGGTAGGGCATCAGCGTCACCACTGGCCCGAAGGCTTCCACCTCGTGCGAATCCAAGTGCTCGAAGGGCCGCTCGTTCAGCAGCACGATGGGCGAGATAAACGCGCCCTTTTGGGCGTGCGCGCCACGCTCTTGGCCCAGGATTTCCACGTTTTCCAGGTCGCCATACACGATGGGCGTGTGCTTGGCGAGCTGCTGCACCTGGGTGCGCAGGCGCTCGACCTGGGCCCGGCTGGCCAGCGCGCCCATGCGCACGCCCGCGGCCTGCGGATGGCCGATGGTGGTTTGGGCCAAGGCTTTGCCCAAGGCAATTTGCACATCTTCAAGCAGGTTGTCGGGCACGATGGCGCGGCGGATGGCGGTGCATTTCTGCCCGCACTTTGCCGTCATTTCCTTGCGTATCTCTTTGATGAATAAGTCAAATTCTGGTGTGCCGGGCCGGGCATCGGGCCCGAGCACGGCTGCGTTCAGCGAGTCAGCTTCCATGTTGAAAGGCACGGCTTCGGCCAGAATGCGCGGGTGCGCCCGCAGCTTGCGCCCGGTGGTGGCCGAGCCGGTAAACGTCACCACATCCTGGTAAGTGAGATGGTCCAAGATGCCCTCGCCCGTGCCCACCACCAGCTGCAAAGCACCCGCCGGCAAGATGCCCGAGGCAATAATTTCGCGCACCACAGCCTCGGTGAGGTAGGCGGTGGGCGTGGCGGGCTTCACCACGGCGGGCATGCCGGCCAGCAGGTTCACCGCGATTTTCTCCAGCATGCCCCAGATGGGGAAGTTGTAGGCGTTGATGTGCACTGCTACCCCCTCCTTGTGCACCAGCAGGTGCTGCCATGAAGGTGCCGCCCTTCGAGAGCCCCACCGGCTCACCTTCCACATAAAACGGCTTGTCGGGAAACTTGCGCCGCAGCGAAGCATTGGCAAACAGGTTGCCGATGCCGCCCTCGATGTCAATCCAGGAGTCGGCGCGGGTGGCGCCCGAGCGGTAGCTCAGCTCGTAGAACCGCTCTTTTTTCTCGGTCAGGTAGAAGGCCAGCGCCTTGAGCATGCGGCCCCGCTCGTGGAAGGTCATTTTGCGCAGGGCGGGGTTGCCCACGCGCCGGCCGTAGTCCAGGATGGCTTCAAAATCAACGCCGGCGGTATTGGCCACGGCAATGAGGTCGCCGGTGCTGGCATCTAGTAACTCCTGCTGCGGGCCCGAGCCAGGCAGCCAGTGGCCAAGGGCATAATTTTCGACGATGGGCGTCATATAGCTGAAATGGGTGGGGTAGGGAAGTGGTTTCGTTCGTTTGAACGTCATGCTTCGACAAGCGAACGCCAGATGAGCATGACGTTTTATTTTATTGTCAACAAGCCAATCTATTGATTTTCAACGGGCAGTAAGCCATGACTTCTCAAGGTAAAATCTCATTGCTCGTGCGATACGCCGTGCCTTTAAACAACGCAAGCAGCACGCCGTGCTGGTTGCGCAGGCGAATGTGATACACGCCAACTTTGTGCTTCAGGCTTTCCTCAGTGGCTTCTACCGTGATAACGTCGCCCAGCCGGCCGGCTTCGAGGTAGTCTATAGTCACGGTGAGCCCCACGCTTTGGCGGCCGTGGCTGTTGCAAGCCAGCGCAAAGGCCGTGTCGGCCGCCGAAAAAGTGGCCCCGCCGTGCAGCGCTCCAAAGCCATTGAGCATGTCGGGCCGCACCGTGAAGTGCAGGTGGCAGCGACCCGGCCCTACTT
>CALMOO010000597.1:0-632 GCA_937871705.1 uncultured Hymenobacter sp. | reverse complement strand
ACCAAGCCCAAGAGCTGACTGTAGGCATCATTCTTCAGCATCAAGTCCTTAACGGCTTCGGCGCGGCCGTCTGGGCTAGGCGTTTCTGGCAGGCTCATGCGGGCAGGAAAGTTTGGTGAGTGCGCACCAGCCGCCGCAGCAGCGAGCTGGCGCGGTAGCGGTCCTCGTGGTACTCTTCGTAGAGGCTGTCGAGCGTGGCCAGCACTTGCAATAGGCCCAACTCATTGGCCCAAGCCAGCAGGCCTTTAGGATAATTGACGCCGGTCGTCATGGCCAGCTCCAGGTCGGTGGCCGAGGCTACGCCAAACGCCAGCGCCTCGGCCGCCTCGTTGATGAGCATGGCCAATATCCGGTTTAAGATGGTGTAGCCCAGGCTTTCATCGCGGAGGGGGGTAGGCGCCACGGCGCCGGGCGCGTAGTCATAAAAACCGCGGCCCGACTTGCGCCCGTAGTAGCCGGCCTCGAACAGCCGCTTCTGCGTGAACGACGGCCGGTAGCGCGGGTCGTAGAAAAAGGCCGCAAAAACCGATTCCGTGACCCGATAATTGACATCGTGCCCAATAAAATCCATCAGCGCAAACGGCCCCATGCGGAAGCCGCCCAGCTCGGTCATGGCCCAGTCGATGGTGGCC